>JBQCEF010000211.1:0-6987 GCA_051960495.1 Nocardioides sp.
GGTGCGGGGGTTGAACGGGGCGCCGTGGCCGGGGGGGGGCGGCGCGTTGCCGGCCGCGGGGCGCAGGTGGACGCCGGCGCCCAGGCCCGCGAGCCGGGCCCCACCCTCGTCGTAGGCCCACAGCAGGATCGCGAGCCAGATCGACATCTCGACCAGCGCGAACAGCAGGTAGGCGGCGAGCACCCGGCGCAGCGGCCCGGCAGCGGTGAGCGCGCGGACCGTGGGCGGCATGCGCATGTGCCCGCTCCCTCCGCCCCCGTCCGGCCGAGGTTAGTGGGTTCTCGCCGTTCGCGCCTTTACCCGGACAGTGCGCTAACCGGCAGGGACGTACGTCGCGATCTGCAGCACCTCGTCCCGCGGGGCGGTGCCGTCCTCGCGCACCGTCACGTGCTGGCTGTCCGGCGTCGCGTCGACGAGCACCGGCGTGAGCGGTCCGGGGTCGACGGGCTCGCTCGCCGATGAGTTCAGGCTCACCGAGAGCTCGGACCCCGGGCCGGCCCCGGTCGCGCCGACCAGGACGAGCTGCCGGGTCCCGGTCGGCACCACCGACATCCCGATCTCGCGGTTGACGCCGTTGGGGGCGTGCACCGGCTGGCTGCCATCCGCTCCGCCGGCCCGCGTCCAGGTGCGGCCGCGGTAGGTCAACGTCATGGGGACGTCGCAGCCGCCCAGCTCCTCGGTGATGCACTCGACGGCCTGCCACGCCGAGCTCCCCTGCGTCGGGGGCGAAGGACGGGGCGAGTGGCTCTCGTCGGCGGACGGCGTCTCGCTGGGACGGTCGACCGGTCCGGGCTCGCCGCCTCGCGGTGCCGGGTCGCCGGTGAGGAGGACGACCGAGGTCACCGCCGCCAGCGTGGCGGCGACCGCACCGCCGGCGACCGCGCGACGCCGCGTGCGCGCGCGTCGGCGGCCGAGCGCCTGCACGTCGAACGTCGGCGCGGTGGCCAGCGCCTCGTCTGCCTGCTGGTGCAGGGCACGGGTCAGCTCGTCTGTCCTCATGGGGTCCCCTCCTCGCGGGGCCGGGCACGCTGCACGCGGTGGCCGGCGAGCGCGTCGTCGGCGCCGAGGCGCGCGAGCGCCTTGCTGGTCTGGCTCTTCACGGTCCCCTCCGAGCAGCCGAGCTCCCGGGCCACCTCGGCGACCGAGAGGTCCTCGTAGAAGCGCAGCACGACGACGGCGCGCTGCCGGCGCGGCAGCCGGGCGAGCGCGGTCCGCAGGTCCGTCCGCACCTCGGCGGCCTCGGAGCCGGAGGCGACGTACCTCTCAGGAGGGTCCGCCGTCGGCAGCTCGCCGTTCCACCGGCGGCGCCACCACGAGGTGTAGGTGTGCACCAACGTCCGGCGCAGGTAGGCGTCGGGGCTGTCGATGCGCGACCAGTGCCGCCACGCCTTGAGCAGCGACGTCTGCACGAGGTCCTCGGCCTGTCCCCGGTCCTGGGTGAGCAGCACCGCGGTGGCATACAGCCGCGGGCTGCGCGCCGCGACGTACTCCTCGAACGACTCCTGCACCTGCTCACCCTCTCCGACGGTCCCGTGGTCAGACGCGCGAGGCCCTGCGTTCGGTTGCCGGTGTGCGGCTCCAGCGTGTCTCTCTTGCGGACTCGGCGCAGACGTCGAGTAACGTATGCCTGCCCTCGAGCACGCGTGGGGCGTGAGCGGCCGGTGGCATCTCCACCGGCTCGCCGTCGTGTTTCGACCGCCCACGGAGAGCTCCATGTCCCAAGCCCCTCGCGACATCGCCGCCGCCCTCGCAGAGGCCGCGCTGGCCATCAACAGTCCGCGCACGCTGGAGGACACCCTCGACGCGATCGCCCGGGCGGCCCAGCACGACGTGCCCGGCTTCGACGAGGCAGGCATCAGCATCGTGCACCGCAACGGCTCGGTCGAGACCAAGGCCGGGACCGGCCGGCTGGTCTGGCACCTCGACAACGTGCAGTCCCAGCTCGGCGAGGGCCCTTCGGTCGACGGCCTCCGGGAGGAGACGGTGGTCGTCGTGGACCGGATGGCGGCCAACGAGCGGTGGCCCCACTACGTCGCGGAGGCGGTCTCCGTCGGTGTGCGCGCCCAGCTCGTGGTCCAGCTGTACGTCGAGGAGGACACCGTCGGCGGCCTGACCCTCTACTCCACCTCGGCCGACACGATCAGCCGGGAGGCGCACCGGTTCGCCGAGCTGTTCGCGGTCCACGCCGCGCTCGCGCTGGGGCGCGCCCGCCGGGAGTCGCAGCTGAGCGAGGCGCTCACGACCCGCAAGGTGATCGGCCAGGCGATCGGCCTCGTCATGGCGCGCTACCGGATCGACGAGGAGCGGGCGTTCCAGTTCCTCGTGCGTGCGTCCTCGACGAGCAACACCAAGCTGCGCGACATCGCCCGCGAGGTCGTCCGCGAGGCCGACCGGGAGTACGCCGAGGGCGGCGAGGTCTGATCAGGCGCGGAGCGCGCCCATCCACTCCTCAATGCCGTCGACGTCGCGCGGCAGCCCGGCCGACAGGTTCGTCCACCCGTCCTCGGTGACGACGATGTCGTCCTCGATCCGGATGCCGATCCCGCGCAGCTCCTCGGGCACCAGCAGGTCGTCCTCCTGGAAGTACAGCCCGGGCTCGACGGTGAGCACCATCCCCGCCGCGAGCACCCCTTCCCGGTAGGCGTCGGGGGCTGCCGACGCGCAGTCGTGGACGTCCAGCCCGAGCATGTGGCTCGTCGAGTGCAGGGTCCAGCGCTTGTAGACCTGGCTGTCGGGGGAGAGCGCCTCTTCCGCCGAGCAGGGCAGCAGGCCCATCCCCTCGAGGCCGTGGGCGATCACGCTCATGGCCGCGTCGTGCGGCTCCACGAACCGGGCGCCCGGCCGCACCGCTTCGATGCCCGCCTGCTGCGCCTCGAGCACCAGCGTGTAGAGGTCGCGCTGCAGCGGGGTGAACCGGCCGTCGACCGGGATCGTGCGCGTCACGTCGGCGGTGTAGAGGTTGTTGCCCTCCACGCCCATGTCGAGCAGGACCAGCTCGCCCGGCGTGATCGGCCCGGAGTTCTCGGTCCAGTGCAGCGTCGTCGCGTGCTTGCCGGCGCCGACGATCGAGTCGTAGCCGAGGTCGTTGCCCATCGTGCGAGCACGCCGGAAGAACGTGCCCTCGAGCCAGCGCTCGCCGTGCCGCAGCACGTTGTCCCACTCGCGCACGCTGTCCTCGAAGCCGAGCACCGTGATGTCGCACGCCTCGGCGAGCTGCTCGAGCTCCCAGGCGTCCTTGACCAGGCGCATCTCCGAGAGCACCCGCGCGAAGTCGTGGTCGCGACCCTCGTCGGCCGGCACGAGCCGGTCCACGCGCGCGTCGACACCGCGCAGAACCCGGGTCTTCGCCGAGGACCGCAGCACGGTCTCGAGCTCGTCGAGGTGCCGGACCGTGACGCCCAGCGAGGACGAGATCTCGTCGAGTGAGGGGCGCCGGCCGGCCCACAGCTCGCCGTACTGGCGGTCCCGGAAGAACTCGTCGGTCTGGCGGGAGGAGCGGGGGCGCGCATAGAGCGTGCTCTCGCCGTCGGCCTCGACCACCAGCACCGCGTCGCTGGTCTGGTTGCCGCACAGGTAGGTGTGCGCGGTGTCGGGACGGAACCGGTAGTCGGTGTCGTTGGCGCGCACCTTGAAGTTGCCGGCCGGGACCACGAGGCGCTCGCCGGGGAACGCCTCCGCGAGCCTGGCCCGCCGGGCCTCGGCGCGGTCGGCAACCGGGTGGCGGGGCAGGTCGAGGTCGCGCTCGCCCCAGCCCTGGCGCATGAACGCCGCGTAGGCCTCGGGGACCGGTTGGTCGTGCCCCTGGGTGTGCAGCTCGTGGGTGCCCTCGGGAGGCAGGGTCGCGTCGTTGGTCTCACTCACCCGGTCACTGTACGTCGAGCGCGGCCCGGGCTGCCCGCGCGAGGAGCGGCGCCCGCGCACACCGATAGGCTTCCCCGCATGAGCGGGGCAGCTGGAGGCGGGCACGGGAGCGCCGTGGGCCCGGCCCCGATGGCGGTGCCTCCGGGCCTGCTCAGCTCGCCGCGCCGGCACGGCAGCGTCCTGTTCACGATCGTGCTCGCGCTCGCGATGCTCGCCGGCGCGGGCATCATGGCGCTGGTGCTGCTGGCGAGCAGCGCGCCCGGTGCGCTGGTGATCGGCGTGGTCCTCGCGGCGCTGCCGGTGGGACCGGTCATCGCCGCCTTCTTGTGGCTCGACCGCTACGAACCGGAACCGCTGCGGCTGCTCGGCGCCGCGTTCGGCTGGGGCGCCGTGGTGGCGACCGCGTTCGCGCTGGTCCTGCAGGCCCTCGACCAGTTCGTGCTCGGCACACCCGAGACCCTCGCCGCCGCGGTCGTCGCGCCTCTCACCGAGGAGGCCGCGAAGGGTCTGTTCGTCCTGCTGCTGCTCTGGGCCCGGCGCCACGAGATCGACGGTGTCCTCGACGGGATCGTCTACGCCGGCCTCGTCGGGGTCGGGTTCGCGTTCACCGAGAACATCCTCTACCTGGGTGCGGCGTACATGGGTGGCGCCGACGCCGGACCGGGCGGGCTCGGTCCCACCATCGGGGTCTTCGTCGTGCGCGGGGTCTTCAGCCCGTTCGCGCACCCGCTGTTCACGGCGTTCATCGGGGTGGGCGTCGGCTACGCGGTCGTCGGCCGGGTCGGGTTCGCCCGCGTGCTCGCCCCGGTGCTCGGCTACGTCCTCGCCGTCGCCGCGCACGCCGCGTGGAACGGCGCGGCCTTCTTCGACGGCGGCCAGTACTTCGTGCTGACCTACGTGTTCATGATGGTGCCGGCGTTCCTGATGCTCGTCGGCTTCGCGACCTGGGCGCGTGCGCGCGAGGGCGTCATGCTCACCAGGGCGCTCGACGACGCCGCGGCCCGTGGCTTCCTCGACCGTGCCGAGGTCCCGTGGCTGGTGCGGCTGCCCGCCCGCCGGGCATCGCGCGCCTACGCCCGCCGCCACGGCGGCCCGCTCGCCGAGCGGGTGATGCGCGAGTACCAGCAGCAGGCGGTGGAGCTCGGCTTCCTGCACGACCGATACCTTCGGGGTACGGCGCCCGCCGACTTCGCCCCCCGGGGCACGGTCATGGTGCGGCGCCTCGACGCACTCCGGCCCTACGTGCTGTTCCCGCAGCCGGCCGCCCCGACGACGACGCCCTGGGAGGGGACCCGGTGACCGCACCCACCGCGATGGTGACCGCGCTGGTGCGGTTGCGCGAGGCACTGCGCGACGTGGCGCTCCCGCTGGAGGTCCCCCAGGTCGAGGCGAGCCGCACGGCGCGGACCGAGATGGTCGACCAGATCGAGGACTACGTCCTGCCGCGGCTGCTCGCGATCGAGGCCCCGCTGCTGACCGTCGTCGGCGGGTCGACCGGCGCCGGCAAGTCGACGCTGGTCAACTCCCTGGTCGGCTCCCGGGTCACCGAGCCCGGCGTACTGCGGCCCACCACCCGCTCACCGGTCCTGGTGCACAACCCGGCCGACGCCGAGTGGTTCGACGAGCAGCGGGTCCTGCCCAATCTCGCGCGCACCACTGGCGCCGGCGACGGTCCCGGCGCCCTGCAGCTCGTCGCGGTCGACTCGATCCCCGAGGGGCTCGCGATCCTGGACGCGCCCGACATCGACTCGGTCGAGCAGGCCAACCGCACGCTCGCGGCGGAGCTGCTCGCCGCCGCCGACCTGTGGCTGTTCGTCACCTCCGCCGCGCGCTACGCCGACCAGGTGCCGTGGGACTTCCTCAAGGCCGCCGCCGAGCGAAGCACCGCGGTCGCGATCGTGCTGGACCGCACCCCGCCCGACGCCGTCGAGGAGGTCTCCTCCCACCTCGCCCGGATGCTCACCTCGCGCGGGCTGCGCGACTCGCCGCTGTTCACCGTCACCGAGGGCACCGTCGACGAGGACGGGCTGCTGCCGCCGGAGCAGGTCGCCGAGATCCGCGGCTGGCTCGAGATGCTCGCCGCGGACGCCGACGCCCGCGCGGGCGTGGTCAAGCAGACCCTCGACGGTGCCGTGCGCAGCCTCTCCCACCGGGTCCACGACGTGGCCGCCGCCGGCGCCGAGCAGGTCACCGTGGCGGCCCGGCTGCGCGAGGACGTGGACCGTGCCTACGACGACGCGGTCCGTGCCGTCGAGCACGCCTCCGCGGACGGCACGCTGCTGCGCGGCGAGGTCCTCGCCCGGTGGCAGGAGTTCGTCGGCACCGGCGAGCTGCTCCGCTCCCTCGAGACCCGTGTCGGCTGGCTGCGCGACCGGGTCGTCGGCTGGGTCAGGGGCAAGCCGCAGCAGGCCGAACGGGTCACGGTGGCGGTCGAGTCGGGGTTGGAGCTGCTGCTGCTCGAGCACGCCGAGGCCGCGGCCGAGCAGGTGGAGCGCTCCTGGCGGTCGACCGACGCCGGCCAGCGGCTGCTGGGCACCGCGGGAGCCGACCTCGGCCGCGCGTCGCGGGACTTCCGCGGCCGGGCCGAGCGCACCGTGCGCGACTGGCAGCAGGACGTGCTGGACCTCGTCCGCACCGAGGGCGCGAACAAGCGTTCCACGGCGCGGTTCCTCGCCTTCGGCGTCAACGGGCTGGCGGTCACGCTGATGATCGTGGTGTTCGCCCACACCGGCGGGCTGCTCGGCGGCGAAGTGGGTATCGCCGGCGGCAGCGCGGTCATCGGCCAGAAGCTGCTCGAGGCGGTCTTCGGCGACGAGGCCGTACGCCGGCTGGCCGCCCGCGCCCGCGAGGACCTCTCGACGCGGGTGACCGCGTTGATGGCCGACGAGCGCGCCCGCTACCTCGAGGTCGTCGACGCTCTCGGCATCGACGAGCAGGCCCCGGAACGGCTGCGTGAGGCGGCCCGGCGCATCGACGACCTGCGGTTCGCGGCGACCGGGCCGGCGCCGACCGAGGAGGGCCGGGAGTGACCTCGCTCGTGGAGGGTGCGAAGCGGCTGGTGGGCCGGCGCACCGACGTCGACGAACGCATCGACGGGCTGCGCCGTGCCGCGGAGTCGGCCCGCGG
>JBQCEF010000212.1:0-13777 GCA_051960495.1 Nocardioides sp.
GGGGCGTGCCGCGCGACCGGTCGCGCACAACCTGCTGGGCATGACGCTCTCCGCACAGGATCACGGCGTAGCTAAACGCGACCATCCCGCACCTGCTTGGCTTCAAGCGCGACGGGCGGTGTCGGACTTCCGTTCGAAGGGCCCGAATCTGGCGCGATGAGTGAGTCATTCCGCCGCCAGCGGGCTGGACTGTGCGGAATGTCCCTATCTAGCCGAGCGGTAACCGCGGCAGCCAGCTACTCGAGCAAATCGCGCATGACTCGATAGCGTGCAATGCATGCTCATCAAGCTCGAGAACGTCGGGATCGCCGTCCGCGACCTCGAAGCGGCGATCGCCGTCTTCACCGACCTCGGGCTTACCGTGCAAGGCCGCGACACGATAAGCGGAGAGTGGACCGATACAGCCGTCGGCCTGGACGGCAACCACGCCAACATCGCCATGCTCCAGACACCAGACCGCAAAGGGTCGTCTCGAGATCTTCGAGTACATCCATCCCGAGCGATCGAAACCGAGCCCACCCACCCTAACGAGATCGGCATGCGGCGCGTGGCGTTCTCGGTCGACGACATCGATCAGGCCCTGCGGATCGCCGCGAAGCACGGCTGTTACCCGCTGGCCAGCCTGGTGACCTACGGGGACGTGTACAAGTTCACCTACGTCCGCGGCCCCAGCGGAATCCTCGTGATGCTCGCCGAGGAGCTGAAGAGGGACTGACCCCGGGTCAGGCGCCCGAGTTGTGTTGCTAATTCAAGTCAAGAAGCGCGCCCTGCAGGGCGCGCCTAGCTGCCCTACTGGAGATGAACCGCGACGGGAAACGCCTCGCGAACAAGGTTCTCTCCTAGTTCCAACATGCGATTGGTCCGCACGTTCTCTGCCTTCCCTCGGTGAACGGCGTCGTTGCGCACCTCAACGACTTCCTCCATCAACTCCGTGAATGAGTAGCCAGCCGGAAAGGCAATCCCGCGCTTCTCCATTTCGTTGCAGAGTGTTCCAAGGGTCCAGCGGGCGACCCTCTCTCGTGGCACGTCGGAGTTCGCGACGAACGCCTCCGCGAGTGACAACTCGGCCGCGATCCCTGCCTCTGTCGCCGCCATTCGGTACTCGCCCCTCCAGGCCGATCGCTTGGCGAGCTGCATCATCTGCCGCGCGATCGGCACCGGCGTCCCAGCCGCCGCTAAGTCGAGAACGGCACGCATACCCTCAACGTCGAGGCCGTCTCGGAACGAGAATGTGAAGATGCGGAGATTCCCTGGTGGCTCGGCGTTTGCGTCATGGGTCGTTACAAGGCGCCCGCTCCGCAAGCGCGCGTCTACACGCGTCGAGCGCACCGCGTGCAGAGGACTTGGAGCCTGCTCGGACAATGAGTCACCCCACTGCTCGACGAGGATGCGAAAGGCCTCCACTTCTAGAGCGATCTCATCTACGAGCGCCTTTGCGCCCTCGACGTCGCCCGTGTGCTGAAGCACCAGAAAGAGTGAATCCGACTCGATGTAATCGACGACCTCGATCGCCGACAGCATCAGACTGGCGGTCGTGTCGGGATTCAGCGCGTCGGTGAGTTCACGGCGCTCGGCCCGGTCGAACAGCGCGATGAATTCATGACCCGCAACACGTACGCCGAAGACGGCACCGTTGTCGTATAGACAGTCGGGTTGGACCAGTATTGGTGCAAAGGTCAGGCGAATCGTTACTTCCACGGATGGCCCAGCGTCCGCGCTCCCCTCGGCCACGATCCGGGCAGTATCCGGCCAATGAGACCCGCGCAGTCGTGAGAACGCGCGCAGGCCTTCGACAACGGCGGAGCGCGGGCCCCTCGCCAGTCTGCGTCGGAGCGATTGAGGGGGCATGAACGAACACCTTATGCGGCGCTCGGCGGCCACCCGCTGCTGCATTGACTGTGGGTGTCTTGAAGATTGCCGGGTTGGCCGCTCAACTGCACTGGTGTCAGGAGCCAGCAAGGCGACTCGTGTGCCACCCCCAGTGACAGGGATGCATTAGTGACTAGTCACATCGAACATCCCCCTATGCCCAGCGACAGGACTTGCGGCGGACATCTGGACGGCGTGGCAGGGGTGCCCCATTCCGCCGCGTGTAGACCTCGAGGCTGAGACTCCGTGGTGCCCGAGCAGCACGGAGATCTGCGTGGTCACCCCTTGTCGGCGCACTGCTTGCAGCGCGGGAATCCCCCAGTGCCACTCACCTTGTTGTAGGAGGGAATCTGCTGACCTGTGGGACAGTCGCTGTGGTCGTGATAGACGTCCGGGTCGGACTGGTTGCTGGAGTGGTACGCCGAAACCTTCACGGTGGCTCCTATCTTTGAGTCGCCGACCTGGCGACGACAAGAGGCTAAGCGGGACCACCGACACTTTTCCGCGCCACCGATGGCTGGCGGCGGCCAGACGCGACGCTTTCCGCCGCTGCCGACTTCGCTTCCGTGACACGCTCATCGAGCCATAGATGGTGGGAGTGACGCTATCTGGCCGGCGCGGTGCACGCGGTCCCCCAGTTGGATCACAGGTTGCCTGCGAGAAGGGCCTTCAAGGTCAGGTTCGTATCACAAGCGCAGCGCGTGCACGTGCATGAGCACCGGTCACGCGCACGGCGTTGGGTTCGTCGGTCTCGGCTACCCAGCGCCGGGCGGCGTCCTCGGTCTTTCCAAAACGAACGTGGCGACGCACGAGCCGGCGACGCCGCTCGTCGTCGGCGACGTCGCAATACCAGATCTCGTCGAGCAGGTCCCGCACTTGGGCCCATGGCTCAGCGTTGTCGAGCAGGTAGGTGCCTTCAGTGATGACGATGCTGGTGCCAGGCTGCACCGCGATTGCGCCGGCAATGGGCTGCTCCAGGGTGCGTTCGAAGTCGGGTGCGTAGACCACATGGTCCAGCTCGACGGCGAGCCTGCGCAGAAGCGCGACGTACCCGAACCCGTCAAACGTGTCGATCGCACCCTTGCGGTGGCGACGATTGAGCCGGTCCAGCTCCGCGTCCGCCAGATGGAAGCCGTCCATAGGCACGGACGCGACCCGGCTCCCTCTCTCCTGCAATGCGGCCACTAGCCCTTGGGCGACGGTCGACTTGCCGGAACCGGGAGGGCCGACGATCCCTAGCATGAGCCGGTCCCGGCCCGAGAATTCGGCGAGCCGCGACATCATCCCGGCCAGGTCGGCCACCCCGATGTTGGGTGGGCCTAGCCCCGCGCTATCTCCACACACCGAGCAGCTCCGTGACGTACGCGAGCGCGACGGTCCAGCGCTTTCCGGTCATCGTACGGGGCTCCGTGAGAGTCACTGCTCTCCCACCGATGCCACCAGCATCAGCCATAGCTGACCACCGCCTCCCCGATCCCGTCGCATACTGCGCGAACTCGGTCTCCACGCGCGGCGAAGCAGTGGCCAGTGCACGTTCCGGTGCTGACGATCTCTCCTGCGCGCAGGGTGATATCTCGACTGCTTAGCCAGTTGACGAGCCACGTCAACGAGGTCAGTGGATGCCCCATCGCCTCTGCACCGGTCCCTGCCTTGACCCACGTGTCGTTGAGGTAAAGGTCGATGCGGGCATTGGCGAGGTCGAGATCGTGCCAATTGCCGATGGGCTCGCTTCGCACGAGAGCGGCACCTCCGCCATTGTCCAGACTGGACCCTAAGTAGGCGCTGGCGCCGTACCAGTCCGGGAAGACAGTGTCTCCGATCTCGATGGCGAGCGAGAGACTTTCGATCGCTCGCCTGACCTCCGGCTCTTCGTAGGGCTCCGGACGCGGCGGGAGGTCTTGGGCCATGTAGAAGGCGAACTCGCACTCGTTGTTGCGGTGGTTGATGAACAACTCCGGCTGCAGTGTGGCACCGCTGTCGAACACGGCGCCTGCATAGAGGCGCCCAGGCGCTGGGTACGGGACACCTTCCGCACGGCGGACGGTTTCGCTGGCAGCGCCGATCTTCCAGCCGATCGGTGGCAACCCTCGCCGGACATCCACGGCCAAGATGACCCGTGTGATCGTGTCCCAGTCGCGAGTCTGCAGCCGTTGGGGGAGCTCAAGGCTCCGTCGCTCGTCCCGTGCCCCAGCGACGAGGCTCACGACCTCGTCGAACTCCTCCGGATCAAGAGGGGTCCTCCGCTGACAGGGCGTGGCTCCGCCCGGCGGCGTGGGACCGTAAATGGCGCGCCCGATCTCTCCGATAGAACTCGTATTCGCAGAATTTTGACGAGGCCGAGCAGGCGTCATGTCAGGGGTTCCTCGTTCTCTTAGGCGCTGACCAGCGGCCGCTAGCGCGTGACACCGTCGCGGCGTCGAACAGCGCGACTAGGCAACGGTGAGAGCGGATCAGTCATTGGGAGAAGGCATGCGGTAAGAGCGTGGTAGATGTCGGGTTTTCCGAACCAGGGATCTGTCTTCACGCGGTTGTCGGGGTCGAGCTGGTGGAACCACCCGCCGCGTTCGTGGTCAATCAGAAACTCGTCGATGAAGCCCCAGAGCTCGCGGTACCGGCCTTCGACTCCGTCATCATGCTCGGGCACGGACAGGAACGCCGCTGCTGCGGCGACGGCTTCCGCGTGGACCCAGTGGTACCGATCAGCGTTAGCGACAGTCCCGCTCCAGTCGGTGGTGAACGCGATGCCGCCGCGCTCGGCGTCCCATCCGTCAGCCAGTGCTCGGTCGAACAGGCCGCGAGCGGCGAGTGGCATCCACCCTGCCTGCCGGCCCCCGAGGTCCCACAGCTGCATTAGCAGCCGGCTCCACTCCAGGCCGTGGCCGGTGGTCGCTCCATAGGGTTTCCACACGTCGAACTCGCCGTGGCGGCCGTAGTCCAGGTCCGGGACCCACGATGAGGAGTAGTGCTCGGGTACACGCCGGTCCGCAGCCTGCGCGTGCGTTCGGATGAGCCGCTCCGCGATGGCGTTGGCACGCTCCAGGTACTCGGAGCCACCTTGCAACGCCGCGACGGCGAGGTACGCCTCTGTGAGGTGCATGTTGCCGTTCTGTCCGCGGTAGGGCAGGCAGACCGACCAGTCGGGCAGGTACTCGTCAACGGCGATGCCATGGGTTTCATCCCAGAAACGGCGGTCGTGGATCTCGAGCGCCTGTTCAAGCAGCTGCTGACCTCCGACGATGCCGGCGTCTGTCGCACTTGCGCCGGCCAGGATCGCGAATGCATGGCCGTAGTTCAACTTGCGGGCGTCTGTCGAGCCGTCGGCGCCTCGGGCCCATACCCAGCCACCATGGTCGCTATCCCATAGCTGACCAAGATGCTTCAGCCCGTGCGCGACCATGGTGAGTGCCCCGGGAAGACCGGCCGCGTGGGCGATCGAGAAACAGTGGATCATCCGCGTTGTCGCGACCAGACTCCGAGACCTGATATCCCGCGGCTCACCATGGTCGTCAAGGTCGAAGAACCCTCCGCGTGGATCGACAGACCGATAGATGTAGAACCGCCACAGCCGGGCGGCCTGTTCGTGCAGATAGGCCTGGTGCACGGGGCTGTGTAACCATGACCTCACGTAGCGAGGCCCGGGTGGGTCGTCGTTGACAGCGGCGCGAGTCACTTCATGCTCCGACCGATTGCGAGCTGGCCACCATCCACGACGAAGGTCTGCCCGGTGGTAAAGCCACCATGCTCCCCGAGCAGGAAAACCGCCATCGCGGCGGCCTCCGCTGCCGTGCCGAGCCGGCCGACCGGTGAGAGCTGTTTCCAGTAGCTAATGAGCCGCTCTCGGTCCGGGTTGCCGTCGAGGATAGTGCTGTTCATCGGGGTGTCGATGACCCCCGGCGCTACTGCGTTACAGCGGATTCCGTTGACGGCGTACTCAGCGGCCACTTGCTTGGTCAACGCGACAATCGCTCCCTTGGCTGCCGCATACACGGCGTTCCCCGGGTAGCCGACGAAGGCTGCCGTGGAGGTGAAGTTCACAATCGAGCCCCCCGCGCCTTGCTCGACCATGTGGCGTACGGCGGCCTGGCACCCCCAGAAGACGCTCTCAAAGTTGGTTCGCATCCCTTCACGCAGTCGCGCTGGTTCGATGTCGGCGATCGCACCAGGAATGTTGACCCCGGCACAGTTCACCCACCCAGCGAGATGAGCGTCCGGAGGAAGCGCGGCGATGGCGGACGACATGGCCGCCGGGGCGCCGACATCGGCGACCACGGTGGAGACGCTGACGGCCGGGCTAGCGCCTGTCGAGGGCACCGCCAGGCCTTGCGCGGCCTCCACGAGCCGCTTGGCGTCGAGATCCACGATGACCAACGAGCAGTCGTTCGCGGCCAAGGCGCGTGCTGTGGCGAGACCGATACCACTGGCCGCGCCGGTGACCACGAACCACGGACGGTGGCCGCTCACGGTGTCTCATCCTTCGTTGCGTGGTCCACCTCCGCGTGCTGCTCGCTGCGAGTCAGCCCGCTGATGGCGGTCAGGGCGCGAGTGCCCGAGAGCACGTGCGCGGCCATCAGCTCACTCGCCCGATCGCGGTCATTGTCTACGATCGCCTCGAGGATCGCGCGGTGATCGGCGGCCGCGGACTGCACCGCCGTGGGGATCAGATCGGTGGCGCGTCGAGCGCTGACCAACAGGTCTGACACGGCATCGATCATCTTCAGGTAGATGGCGTTGTGGGCAGCTGCAGCCACTTGGCGGTGGAAGAGGATGTCGTGTGGAGACACTGGGTCACCGTTGCGCATGGCATATTCGTATTGCTCGAGCGCCTGCGCCATGGCCTCGACGTCGTGCTCGGTCGCCCGATCAGCAGCGAAGGCGGCGATGCCTGGTTCGAGCACCAGCCGGAACTCGTACAGCTCCTGAAGGGTGTTGGACTGCATCAAAGCGGAGACGACATCCGGTGGCAACACCGATGTTGGTGACATGCTCAGGACTTCTGTGCCGCGACCGGGCCGCACACTGATCACGCCCATGGACACCATCGCCTGCATCGCCTCGCGAACGGTGTTGCGGCCGACGTCGAAGTGGCTCATGAGCTCACGCTCGGTCGGCAGGAACTGGCCTGGCGCGTAACGTCCCTCCGCGATCCAGCCGAGGACGCCCTCCACGATGGCCTGGCTCAGGTTCTGGCGGCTCAGCGCACCGGGCTGTGGGCGTTCGTTCGACGAGTTGACCATGGTGTCCTCTTTCCCCGGATGCCGGAGCTCGTCGTCTTCGACGGGCTCCGGCATGCCATCGACGTGCAGGGTGCCTTGATAACCGATTCTCAGCCCCAGCAGTTGTCCAATCCGAAGGACACGGGCTTGGAGTCCACCCCGCTTGCCGGCTCTGCGGTGATCAGATTGACGCCGGTGTTGACGTAGGCGGCCGGCTTGGTTCCGTCTTCAAGGAACTGCGAGACCGCGCGGAGGCCGTCGACAGCCATCTTCAATGGGTACTGCTGGGCGGTGGCCGACAGCTCTCCGGACTCTACGCCCTTCACGCCGGTGCAACCCCCGTCGACGCTGACGATGGGGACGTTGCTCTTCTTTGCGGTGGCAAGCGCCTTGGCGGCTCCAAGCCCCGCCGGCTCGTTGATCGAGTAGACGAGGTTGATGTCGGGGTCCTTCTGAAGGCAGCTCTCCATCACACTCTGCCCCTTGGTCTGGTCGCCACTGGTGTCCCCGCTACACACGATGCGCGGGTCGTCGGCAAGCTCAGTGTCGGAGGCCGAGACGTCAGCGCCGAGCCCGGCGAGGAATCCGTTGTGTCGAAGTACGCCAGCGCCGGAGCCAGGTTGATCGTCGAGCATCGCGATCTTCAGTTCTTGGTCCTTCATAGAGGCAGCTGCCCACTGACCGATGACTTGGCCGGCTTCGAAGTTGTCCGTCGCGAACAACGCGTCCACGGCGTCGGCGGGCGTCACGGGGGCGTCTACGGCGATCACCAGGATGCCTTTGTCTCGGGCCTGCTGGATGGTGGGCAGAAGGGCCTTCGAGTCGCTGGAGGAGACCAGGATGCCCGACGCTCCGGCGCTGATCATGTTCTGCATCGCCGTAATCTGACCCGAGATGTCTGTCGTCGACTGACCGCTTCCCTCTAGCAGCTTGTACCCCAAGTTGCTCGCCTCCTCGCGGGCCCCCTCCAGCATCGCGATGTAGTAGGGGTTGGTGTTCGTCTTGGTGATAAGACCAACGACGACCTGCTCCCCCTCCTTGCCGCTGGTGCCGGTGCTGGCGCTGGCGTCGGCGCTGGATTCCGAGTTTCCGCAGCTGACAAGAGCCATCCCCACAAGTGCGGTACCGCAGAGTGCGGCTACTCGCCTTCCGATGCGAACCATGCTTCCTCCTAGATCGGGTCCCAAGTGATGTCCATCACCCCCCTTGGTAGGATGATCCTACGTTTGACCGTTGTCAATACCGCTCTGGGAACACTTCAGTGGCGAGCACCTGCGGTCTGGAGAGCGAACGCGGACAGGGCACAGAACTCCGTCCACAGACACTCGGCGGTCGCGAAGTCGCGCTCCGAGGGGAGGACGCGGTCGGTCGGTTCTGCGAAGCGTGTGACCACACGACCCAGCTCCAGGCCGCCGGCAGCAGCGCCAAGTGCCGCAGCACCCACAGCGGAAGCATGTGCCTGGCGGTGTAGCACGAGCGGACGACCGAGAGTCCGTAGCCTTGCGCCGGTCCAGCGTTCGGCCGTGGTGGAGAAGCCGGCAATGTTCAGGTCCCGCAGTGCGCCATCGCGCGGCTCACACCGTTCGAGGATCTGGCGCGCCGTGAGACTGACTCCATTCAGCACGGCGTCGACCAGGTCCCCTGGGCCGTGGTCGCCGGACAGGTTGGCGAAACCGGCGCGTACGTCCGAGCGCCAAAGGGGCGCGCGTTCCCCGCGGAGGTAGGGCACAAATATGGCGGGCTGGTCGGGCGCGCGTGCGGGCAGATCGAGCGTCTCCTCCACCGAGCGCCCCAAGACGCGAGCCAACCACTCGAGTGCGTCACCACTGGACTGGGTCGGGCCGTAGCACACCGACAGCGGCGCACACTGCCTGGGAATCGTGAGGAGCCCCTCAACCAGCGGTCCATCGCCGACGTAAGAGGTGCCGACGATGTCAGAGGTACCCGTCAGGACGAACGAACTAGCGGTGGCGAAGGCTCCGACGCGAAGCATGGCCGCAAGGGCGTCACTCCATCCCACCGACACCGGGATGCCGGCTCGCAGGCCGAGACGAGCCGCCGGTCCCGGAAGCAGTGCGCCGCGGGAAGCCCACGCGTCGTCAGTCGGCGGGCAGACCGACTCATCCCAACCCACGTGTCTGAGGAACGCCGTCGACGGTCGGCCGTCACGGACGTCACACAGGCCCTTCGACGACCACCGGTCCGACAGCGGCGAGCCAGTCAGGAACAGTCCCAAGTAGTCCTTGGGCTGCAGGATCCATCGCGTCTGCGAAACGACCTCCGGCTGGTGCCTCGAGAGCCACAGCATCTTGGCGGGGAGCGCCGTGGCCGACCAGGCCAAGGGGGTTCCGAACAGTGGTGTCGCATCACCGAACTCCGCGGCAAGCTCCTCGGACTCGGCGGTGGCTCGAGTGTCCTGCCACGACATTGCCGGTCGGGTCGGGTGCCCCCGCGCGTCGACGGGGACGGCTGTCGGCGTGTGGCCGGAGAGCCCGATCCCCACGACGGCCCCTCGATCGACATCCAGCTCGGACATCGCGCGGTCGACGGCGCGAAGGTAGTCCTCGGGGTCCTGCTCAGCAATGGTCGCTTCGCTGCGGTGCGTCGGATAGACCCCGCGAGCGCTGGCCAGCACCATTCCATCCGTGTCGCACACAACGGCCTTGACCGACGAGGTACCGATGTCCAGGCCGAGCCAGAGACTCATGGCGCCCCGATCGTCGCGATCACGGAGCGAGCGTGGGCCGCCAGGGCGTCGTGGTCATGGCTGGACAGGGCGTCGCGGTCGACTAACGCACCCCCGAGGCAGATGCCCGAACTGCCTGCCCGCTTGTATGCGTGCACGGAGTCCGGCTTGATCCCTCCTGAGACCACCCAGGTCACGTGGGGAAAGACCTCCGCCACGGCCGAGAGGTAGGACGCACCCCCCATGCTGGCGATGGGAAAGAGCTTTACGGCGGCACCGCCAGCGGCGATCGCGCGCGAGATCTCCGTGGGGCTGAGCGCCCCGACGATGGAAGGAAGGCCGGCGTCCAGCGCGTAGTCGACCACGTCGACCTCGAGGTAGGGGGAGACGATGAACGACGCACCGGCATCAGCAGCAGCCTGTGCCTGTGCTACGTCGACGACCGTTCCCGCACCGACACGCGTGTCGGTCCGTTCCCGTAGGGCACGAATGGCCGCGGGGGCGTCGGGGACGGTGAAGGTGACTTCCAGGTTCCGTACACCCGCGGCAGCGACAGCCGTGCCGATCGCGACTGCGTCGTCGGTCGACGCGGCTCGAATCACTGAGATGATGCCGCGTGGCACGGGTCCGCTAGCCATGACGAGGCCCGTACACGGCATCGCGAAGCCCGCTGATGTAGCCGAGGGCAAAAAGGCGCCCCAGGGAAGCGTAGCCGGGCCGGTCGTTGCCCTCCCCGTCGAACGTCTGCACGTGGTCGGGCCGCATCGGGCCGGCGAACCCGACGTCCCTATATGCCTTCATGCAGGCGGACAGGTCGGTCGGACCGTCGTCGTGGAAGGTCTCGTAGAAGTGTTCGGGGGTGCCCTCGACGTCGCGGAAGTGGACGAACTTGATCCGTCCCGCCCCCCCGAACTCGTGGATCATCGCCGGCACGTCGTCCGTGATGAGGGAGAAGTTGCCCTGGCACAACGCAATGCCGTTCGCAGGACTGTCGTCCATCGACATGAGACGCCGGAAGGCGTTCAGCGAGTTCATGATCCGCGGCACTCCCCGGATCTCCTCGACTGGCGGGTCGTCCGGATGTAGTGCGAGCGAGACGCCACTTTCCCCGGCCACCGGGATCACCGCCCGGACGAAGTAGTCCAGACCCGCCCACAGCTGGTCGTGCGTGTACGCGCCCTCGGGATTGAGGCTGGGTGCTCGACGCATCTCCGCCGCGTCGAAGCCGGTGCTCAACGCTCCACCTCGTAGTGGGATAGCAACGTCCGTGCGCGCCCAGCTGGTGATTGCGGACCAGTTGTAGCAGAGGACTGGGATCTCAAGCTCGCCCATCGCGCGGATCTGCGTCAGGAGGTTCTCGATCTGTTCGTCGCGGCCCTGCAGGCCGAGCCGGACAAGATCCAGGGGCGGGGTGTCCTCGATGCCAATGAGCCGTAGGTCGTGTGCTGCGAAGCGTTCCTTTAGGCGCGAGAGTCGTTTCGCGGACCAGGGCGCCTCACCCTCAACCCGCCGGTTGAGGGCTGGTGGACGCGCGTTCTGCGAGCCACTCGCCGACAGCCACCTCGACTGCTGCTCGGCCCCTTCCATCACACTGACCACGGCTCTGACGCCCGCCTGCCGAACGAGGGTCCACGTTCGGCTGGGCTCTGGGTCGAGCAACTCGACCAGGTTCACCATCGGCTGGTCAGTGATGGCCGTGCCATCTCGATCGTTCAAGTCTCTTCTCCTGTGAGGTCGATTGCCCGCGAAGTCCTTGGGAGCGGCTTAGGCTGCGAAGGGCGCAACGGGCAGGCCCGCCACCCCCGGGACAGCCGCGAAGACCGACCCGGCCATCGGCTGCCCGGCCAGCTCCTGCGGGGTGAGCATGTCTCTGGCCGACGTGATGTAGAGCGTCCCGTCCGGCCCGAAGGCACAGCTTGAGGGTTGACTGACCGGCGTCGGAATGATGGCGATCAGCTCACCGGCCGGCGAGTAGCGCCGAATCTCCGAGCCGCCCCAGATGGCGATCCAGACGCAGCCGTCGACGTCGACGCAGAGTCCGTCGGGGTGACCGCCTTCGAAGTCCAGCAGCGTGGTGAACTCACCGACCCACCCGTCGGTGGCGTCGAAGGGCGCGCTCAGCAGCACGTCGGCGAAGCTGTCGGCGAGGTACATCGTCTTGTCGTCTGGGCTCCAGCCAATTCCGTTCGGGAGAACCAGGTCGTCGGCCATGACCCTGCTCGGTCCCACGCCGTCCCAGCGGTGGAGTGCTCCAAAGCCTGGGAGGTAGGACGTGTGGGTGCTCCCGGCCCACAGCCGGCCCCTCGAATCGCATTTCGCGTCGTTCATGCGACGCAGCGGATCCGCGAGCACGTCGTCGACAACCGTGAGCGAACCCTCGGCCCAGATGGCGAACCCGTCGAAGACGGCAGCGGCGAAGCCCGGCTGGCGGTCCCGGGGGGCCACCGCGCCCAGTTGTGTACCCACGTTGGCGACCGAATTCGCCCCCGAGCGCAGATGGTGCTCGTGCAGGATGCCGGCAGGGATGTCCACCCAGCACAGGCTGTCCGTGCGGCTGTCGAAGACCGGGCCCTCGCCGACGAGCGCCGACGCGGGGATGTAGAGCTCGGGGACGGGGTGGTGAACGGTCCGGCTCATGTCGGGCTCGCGAAGCGACCGTAGTCAGGGTCGTCCCGGCCGGCAGGGTGCTCGAGGTCGTACGCGACGGCGCCGGACATGATGCCCACGACGTCGTGCATCGAGTGGGTCTCGGGGGTCACCACAGCCGCGCGTTTCCCGAGCCGGTGCACGTGAATACGGTCCGCCACCTCGAACACGTGAGGCATGTTGTGACTGATCAGAATCACCGACAGTCCCGCGGCGCGGACGCGCTTGATCAGCTCGAGCACTTCCGCCGACTCGCGGACTCCGAGGGCAGCGGTCGGTTCGTCCATGATCACGACCCGCGAGGCCCACGCCGCTGACCTTGCAACAGCCACGGCCTGACGCTGGCCGCCGGACAGGGTCTCCACTGCTTGGCGTATGGAGGGGATGTTGATCCGCAAAGAGGCCAGCTGCGCCTCGGCCTCCTCGCGCATCCCCCTGTGGTCGAGCATCCGGAACACCGTGCCGAGCACTCCGACCCGGCGCTTCTCCCGGCCCAGGAACAGGTTGGCGGCGAGGTCGAGAACGGGCGCGACGGCGAGGTCCTGGTAGACGGTCTCGATTCCGGCATCCCGAGCGTCGAGCGGTGTCTTGAACCTGACCACCTCGCCGTCGATGCGGACTTCGCCCTGGTCGGGGACCAACGCCCCCGACAAGACCTTGATCAGACTGGATTTGCCGGCGCCGTTGTCGCCGACGACAGCGAGGATCTCACCCGGCAGGAGCTCGAAGTCGGCGCCGTCGATCGCCGTGACATGCCCGAATCGCTTCACGATGCCTGACGCGGAGAGCACCGGCGTGGGCGTGGTGGCTAGGGACGCGGCGGTGCTATTGCTCATGACCGGGTCCTTGCCAGCTGGTCCACCGTGACAGCGAGGATGACGAGGATTCCGGTGATCAGGATCTGGTAGGCGCTGCTGACCCCGATCAGGATCAGCCCGTTGCGCACGACGCCGATGATGATGGCGCCGATCAGCGTGCCGATGATCATGCCGCGCCCGCCGAACAGGCTCGTGCCACCCAGTACTACGGCCGTGATCGTGTCCAGGTTGTCCGTCTGTCCCGCATTCGGGTCTCCTACGCCGGTCCGGGAGATCAGGAGCACTGCCGCGATCCCGTAGACCAGGCCGGCGACTGAATAGATGGCCATGAGGTGTCGACGAACCCGTATACCCATGAGCCGCGCAGCCTCGGGGTTGTTCCCGATCGGGTAGGTATGCCGACCCCACTGAGTCTGGGAGAGCACGAACCATGCGATCCCGAAGAGCCCGAGCGCCACCAAGGAGCCGTAGGTGACGTCGGTCCCGCCGATGCTGAACGAGGTGCCCAGATAGGTCATGGCGTCAGGCAGTCCAGTGACCGTGGC
>JBQCEF010000213.1:0-2580 GCA_051960495.1 Nocardioides sp.
CTCCTCCAGGGTGCGGGCCCGTGCCGTGGCCGGCTCGGCCGACCAGGTCAGCGCCTGGTCCTCGACGTAGGCCCACCAGGCGTGGACGACCGGCCGCTCGGGCTCCGCCAGCCCGAGCGTGGTGAGCACCCGGTCGGTCGACCGGTCCCAGATCGCGTCGTACACCTCGACGAGCGAGACGTCGGCCGTGCCGGTGCCGTGCAGCAGCGAGAGGTAGAACGGCCGCCGGCGGTCGATCTGCTGCACGAACAGCCGCACCATCGCGGCCACCCGGTCCCGCGGCTCGAGGTCGGGGCCGGGCTCGGTGTTGCGCAGGATGCGCCGTCCGGCGGCCTCGATGCACGCGCGGTAGAAGTCGCGTTTGGTCGGGAAGTAGTGGAACAGCAGACCGCGCGAGATGCCCGCCTCGGCGGCCACCTCGTCGATCGAGAGGTCCTGGATCGGCTTGTCGACCAGCTTCGCCAGGCCGATCCCGAGCAGCTGGCGGCGGCGGTCGTCGTGGCTGAGCCGGGTACGTCGTACCGCGGACCCGGCGGGCGGCGGGACAGCGGGCGGGGACGACTCGGACACGCTATTGAGCATTGCTCAACAAGGTTCTAGGGTCAATCCATGGACTTCAGCCCCTCGCCCCGCGCCGCGGACCTCGCCGCACGGGTCCGCACGTTCATCGACACCGAGATCGAGCCGGTCGAGGCCGCATACCAGCGCGAGGTCACCCGGCTCCGGGAGTCCGGCGGCGACAACTGGTCGCCGCTGCCGCTGGTCAAGGAGCTGCAGGCGAAGGCGCGCGCCCAAGGCCTGTGGAACCTCTTTTTGCCCGCCGGCCACGAGCGTGACTACGCCGAGCGGTTCGGCACCGACGGCGGCACCGGGCTGAGCAACGTCGACTACGCCCACGTCGCCGAGCAGACCGGCCGGTCGTTCCTGGCGCCGCTGGCCCTCAACTGCAACGCGCCCGACACCGGCAACATGGAGGTGCTGCTGAAGTACGGCACCGACGAGCAGCGGGCCGAGTGGCTCGAGCCGCTCCTCGACGGCCGGATCCGCAGCGGCTTCGCGATGACCGAGCCCGGCGTGGCCTCCTCCGACGCCACCAACATGGAGGCGACTGCGGTGCTCGACGGCGACGACGTCGTCATCAACGGCACCAAGTGGTGGACCACCGGCGCGGCCAACCCCGAGTGCAAGATCTTCGTCTTCATGGGTCTCGCCGACGCCGACGCCGACCGGCACGCGCGGCACACGATGGTGCTCGTGCCCCGCGACGCCCCCGGCGTGAAGGTGGAGCGCGCGCTCACCGCGATGGGGATGTACGACGAGCCGCTCGGCCACGCGGAGGTGTCGTTCACCGACGTGCGCGTGCCTGCCTCGAACATCCTGCTCGGTCCGGGCCGCGCCTTCGAGATCGCCCAGGGCCGGCTCGGACCCGGCCGCGTCCACCACTGCATGCGACTGATCGGGCTGGCGGAGAAGGCGCTCGAGCTGGCCTGCATCCGCGCCACGACGCGGGTCGCGTTCGGGCGGCCGCTGGCCAAGCTCGGCGGCAACGCGGAGCGGATTGCCGACGCCCGGATCGCCATCGACCAGGCCCGGCTGCTGGTGCACCACGCGGCCTGGAAGCTCGACACCGCCGGGTCGGCCGGGTCGCTCAAGGAGGTCAGCGCGATCAAGGTCGCGGTGCCCAACATGGCGCAGCAGGTCATCGACATGGCGATCCAGCTGCACGGCGGCGGCGGTGTCTCCGACGACTTCCCGCTCGCGGCGGCGTGGACCTCGGCGCGCACGCTCCGGTTCGCCGACGGCCCCGACGAGGTGCACCGCGGCGTGATCGCGAAGCTCGAGCTGAAGAAGTACCTGTGAGCGACGGCTCCACCGGAACCGGCCGCCGGGTGCTCGTCACCGGGGCCGCCTCGGGACTCGGTGCTGCCCTCGTCGAGGCGTTCGTGGCGCGCAGCGACCGGGTGCTGGCCACCGACGTCGCACCCCCGGACGCCGACGACCGGGCCGGGGTGCACTGGCTGCGGCTCGACGTCCGCTCCGACGACGACTGGGCCGACGCATTGGCCTGGGTCGAGCGGGAGTGGGGTGGCCTGGACCTGCTGCTCAACAACGCCGGCGTCGCGGGCGGCGGCCGGGTCGACCTGTGCACGATGGACGAGTGGGCCTGGCTCACCGAGATCAACCTGTTCGGCGTGGTGCGCGGCGCCCGGACGTTCGCCCCGCTGCTGAAGCGGCAGGGGTCCGGCCGCATCGTCAACACCGCGTCGCTGGCCGGGCTCGTCCACCCGCCCGGAATGGGTTCCTACAACGCCGTGAAGGCGGCGGTGGTGGCGTTCTCCGAGACGCTCGCCCACGAGCTGGCGCCGTACGGCGTGGGCTGCTCGGCGGTCTGCCCGTCGTACTTCAAGACGAACCTGACCGCCTCCCTACGCGGCACCGACGCCGACGTCGCGGCGAAGGTGGCGGCGATGGTCGAGCAGTCCCCGATCAGCGCCGAGGACATCGCGGCCGCGGTGCTGGCCGGGATCGACGAGGGGGTGGAGCTGATCGTGCCGGACGAGCCGGCGCGCGCGGCGTACG
>JBQCEF010000214.1:0-6404 GCA_051960495.1 Nocardioides sp.
CGCTGGAGTACGTCAAGGCGTTCGACGGCGTCGTCGCCCAGCACGCCCAGGAGCCGCGGCTGACCGAGGACGCCCAGATGAACGAGGGCGAGCTCTCCGGCCGGCTCGGCCTGCGCGGCTGGCCCGCGGTGGCGGAGGAGGCGATCATCGCCCGCGACTGCCTGCTCGCCGCGCACGTCGGCTCGCGGCTGCACGTGTGCCACGTGTCCACGGCCGGCTCGGTGGAGATCGTGCGCTGGGCCAAGAGCAAGGGCTGGCCGGTGACCGCCGAGGCGTGCCCGCACCACCTGCTGCTGACCGACGAGCTCGCCGCGACGTACGACCCGATCTACAAGGTCAACCCGCCGCTGCGCTCGGCCGCGGACGTCGAGGCGCTGCGCGCCGGGCTCGCCGACGGCACCATCGACATCGTCGCGACCGACCACGCCCCGCACCCGCACGAGGACAAGGACTGCGAGTGGCAGGCCGCCGCGTTCGGGATGATCGGCCTGGAGACCGCGCTCTCGATCGTGCAGGCGACCATGGTCGACACCGGGCTGCTCGACTGGGCCGGTGTCGCCGAGCGGATGTCGACGCGTCCCGCCGAGATCGGACGCGCCGCAGGGCACGGCCGCCCACTCGCGGTGGGAGAGCCCGCCAACATCGTGCTTTACGACCCCTCGGCGAGGCGGGTGGTCGACCCGACCGAGACCGCGTCGCTGTCGCGCAACACGCCCTACGCCGGCATGGAGCTGCCCGGACGCGTGGTCGCGACCTTCCTGCGGGGCACGCCGACCGTCCTCGACGGCAAGTCGGTCTGAGCCGCATGGAGACACCGCAAGCCGTCCTGGTGCTCGTCGCGCTGGTGGTCGTGGTCTACCTCGCCATGTGGCAAGGCTGGCGCGGCCGCGCGGCGAAGCACGACCTCCCGCCGCTGGTGGCGACCCCGCCCGTGGCCGAGCTGCCCGAGGCCAAGCTTGCCGGCGGCGCCCGCTACTTCGGTACGACGACCAGCGGCGACTGGCTCGACCGGGTGGTGGCCCACGGGCTCGGCGCCCGGAGCAGCTGCCGGCTCAACCTGTCCGCCGAGGGCCTCGACGTCGTCCGGCTCGCCGGCTCGTTCCGGATCCCGGCCGACGCGCTGCGCGGGGCCCGCCACGACCAAGGGATCGCCGGAAAGGTCGTGCCGCCGCACGGCGTGCTCGTGGTGACCTGGCAGCACGGCGGCCTCACCCTCGACACCGGCTTCCGGCTGACCGACGAGGCCGTGGGTGACAAGGGCGTCACCGAGGCCCACAACGTCTGGATCCGAGCGATTTCCAAGATGGCCAAGAAGGAGAACCAACCGTGACAGCAATCCTCGTGCTCGAGGACGGCCGCACCTTCCGCGGCGAGGCGTTCGGCGCCGAGGGGGAGACCTTCGGCGAGGCGGTCTTCTCCACCGGGATGACCGGCTACCAGGAGACGCTCACCGACCCGTCGTACCACCGCCAGGTCGTGGTGATGACCGCGCCGCACGTCGGCAACACCGGCATGAACGACGAGGACCCCGAGTCCCGCAAGATCTGGGTGAGCGGCTACGTCGTGCGCGACCCCGCCCGCGTCACCTCCAGCTGGCGCTCGCGGCGCAGCCTCGACGACGAGCTGCGCGAGCAGGGGGTCGTGGGAATCTCCGGCGTGTACACGCGGGCGCTGACCCGGCACCTGCGCGAGCGCGGTGCCATGCGCGTGGGGATCTCCACGACCGAGACCGACCCGCAGGCGCTGCTGGCCCGCGTCCTGGACTCCGCGCCGATGCAGGGCGCCGAGCTGGCCGGCGAGGTGTCGACCAGCGAGACCTACGTCGTGCCGGCGCAGGGTCTGGCGGCGGGGGAGAAGCCGCTGGTGGTCGCCGCCCTCGACCTCGGGATCAAGAGCAACACCCCGCGGATGCTGGCCGAGCGCGGCATCGAGGTGGACGTGATGCCGGCGCTCTCCAGCGTCGAGGAGGTCCTCGCGGTGCAGCCCGACGGGGTGTTCTTCTCCAACGGGCCCGGCGACCCCGCGGCCACCACCCACCAGATCGAGCTGCTGCGCTCGCTGCTGCGCCAGGGCGTGCCCTACTTCGGGATCTGCTTCGGCAACCAGCTGTTCGGCCGGGCGCTGGGCTTCGAGACCTACAAGCTTAAGTACGGCCACCGCGGCATCAACCAGCCGGTGATGGACCGCACCACCGGCAAGGTCGAGGTCACCTCGCACAACCACGGGTTCGCCGTGCAGGCGCCGCTCACCGGTGCGACCCGCACCGAGTTCGGCGACGCGACCGTCAGCCACGTCTGCCTCAACGACGACGTGGTGGAGGGGCTCGAGCTGCGTGGCCCGGACGGCGAGCTCAAGGCGTTCTCGGTGCAGTACCACCCCGAGGCCGCCGCGGGACCGCACGACGCGGCATACCTGTTCGACAGGTTCAAGCAGCTCATGGACGGGTCTTCGAGACGGGCTCCTTCGTCGCCCTCCTCAACCACCGGCGACTCGGAGGAGAACTGACATGCCGAAGCGCACCGACATCCACAGCGTGCTCGTGATCGGCTCCGGGCCGATCATCATCGGCCAGGCGTGCGAGTTCGACTACTCCGGCACCCAGGCCTGCCGCGTGCTCAAGGCCGAGGGTCTGCGCGTGATCCTGGTGAACTCCAACCCGGCGACGATCATGACCGACCCGGAGTTCGCCGACGCGACCTACATCGAGCCGATCACGCCCGAGTTCGTCGAGAAGGTGATCGAGAAGGAGCGCCCCGACGCGCTGCTCGCCACCCTGGGTGGGCAGACCGCGCTGAACGCCGCAATGGCGCTCGACAAGGCCGGGGTGCTCGAGAAGTACGGCGTCGAGCTGATCGGCGCGAGCATCGACGCCATCGAGCGTGGCGAGAACCGCGAGTCGTTCAAGCGGATCGTCGAGGAGCTCGGCGGGGAGTCGGCGAAGTCCGTGATCTGCCACTCCATGGAGGACTGCCTCGGGGCGGCCGACGAGCTCGGCTACCCGATGGTGGTGCGGCCGTCGTACACCATGGGCGGCACCGGATCCGGGATGGCCTACAACGAGGAGGACCTGCACCGGATCGCCGGTGCGGGGCTCGCCGCCAGCCCGACCACCGAGGTGCTCCTCGAGGAGTCGATCATCGGCTGGAAGGAGTACGAGCTCGAGGTCATGCGCGACCAGGCGGACAACGTCGTGATCGTGTGCAGCATCGAGAACCTCGACCCGATGGGCGTGCACACCGGCGACTCGATCACGGTCGCGCCCGCGATGACGCTGACCGACCGGGAGTACCAGCACCTGCGCGACCTCTCGATCGGGATCATCCGCGCGGTCGGCGTCGACACCGGCGGCTGCAACATCCAGTTCGCGGTCAACCCCGAGGACGGCCGGGTCATCGTCATCGAGATGAACCCCCGGGTCTCCCGCTCCAGCGCGCTCGCCTCGAAGGCCACCGGCTTCCCGATCGCGAAGATCGCGGCCAAGGTCGCGATCGGCTACACCCTCGACGAGATCCCCAACGACATCACCACCGCGAACGGCCAGGGGACCCCGGCCAGCTTCGAGCCGACACTCGACTACGTGGTCGTGAAGGTGCCGCGGTTCGCGTTCGAGAAGTTCCCGGCAGCCGACCCGACACTGACCACGCACATGAAGTCCGTGGGCGAGGCGATGGCGATCGGCCGCAACTTCACCGAGGCGCTGCAGAAGGCACTGCGCTCGCTGGAGAAGAAGGACGCCGTCTTCGACTGGAGCCACCGCTGGGTGGACCTCGACAAGGACGCCCTGCTCGCCGAGATCGCCGTCCCGCACGACGGCCGCCTCAAGAAGGTGATGGACGCCTTCCGTGCGGGCGCGACGCCGGAGGAGATCTTCGAGGCCACCAAGATCGACCCGTGGTTCGTCGACCAGCTGCTGCTGATCAACGAGGTCGCCATGGAGGTCCTCGAGGCCCCCGAGCTGACCGAGTCGGTGCTGCGCCGGGCGAAGCGGCACGGCTTCTCCGACGAGCAGATCGGCAAGCTGCGCGACCTGTCGGCCGACGTGGTCCGCGGCGTGCGCCACGCGCTCGGCGTCCGGCCGGTCTTCAAGACGGTGGACACCTGCGCGGCCGAGTTCGCCGCGCGCACGCCGTACCACTACTCCTCCTACGACGAGGAGACCGAGGTGCAGCCGCGCGAGAGGGAGGCGGTGATCATCCTCGGGTCCGGGCCCAACCGGATCGGCCAGGGCATCGAGTTCGACTACTCGTGCGTGCACGCCAGCCTCGCACTCTCGGCGGCCGGCTACGAGACGATCATGGTCAACTGCAACCCCGAGACGGTCTCGACCGACTACGACACCTCCGACCGGCTCTACTTCGAGCCGCTCACCCTCGAGGACGTGCTCGAGATCGTCCACGCCGAGCGCGCGGCCGGACCGGTCGCCGGCGTGATCTGCCAGCTCGGCGGGCAGACGCCCCTCGGCCTGGCCCAGGGGCTCGAGGACGCCGGGGTGCCGATCGTCGGCACGACGCCCGAGGCGATCCACCTCGCCGAGGAGCGCGGCGCGTTCGGGCGGGTGCTCGCCAACGCCGGGCTGCCCGCGCCCAAGCACGGCATGGCCACGTCGTACGACGAGGCCCGCGCGATCGCCGAGGAGATCACCTACCCGGTGCTGGTGCGGCCGTCCTACGTGCTCGGCGGGCGCGGCATGGAGATCGTCTACGACGACGACGCCCTGCGCGGCTACATCGACCGCGCCACCCAGATCAGCCCCGAGCACCCGGTGCTCGTCGACCGGTTCCTCGACGACGCGGTGGAGATCGACGTCGACGCGCTCTACGACGGCGAGGAGCTGTTCCTCGGCGGCGTGATGGAGCACATCGAGGAGGCCGGCATCCACTCCGGCGACTCGTCGTGCGCGCTGCCGCCGATCACGCTCGGCCGCGAGGTCGTCGAGCGGATCCGCGCCTCGACCGAGGCGATCGCCGCGGGCGTCGGGGTGCGCGGCCTGCTCAACGTGCAGTACGCGATGGCTTCCGACGTGCTCTACGTGCTCGAGGCCAACCCCCGCGCCTCGCGGACGGTGCCGTTCGTGTCGAAGGCGACCGGGACGTCGATGGCCAAGGCGGCCGCGCGGGTGATGATGGGCACCTCGATCGCCGAGCTGCGCGCCGAGGGCATCCTCCCGGCGACCGGCGACGGGGGAGAGCTCCCGACCGACTCGCCGATCGCGGTCAAGGAGGCCGTGATGCCGTTCAACCGGTTCCGCACCCCCGACGGCAAGACCGTCGACGCGGTCCTCGGCCCGGAGATGCGCTCGACCGGCGAGGTGATGGGCTTCGACGCGATCTTCGGCACCGCGTTCGCCAAGGCGCAGACCGCGGCGTTCGGGTCGCTGCCGACCGAGGGCAAGATCTTCGTCAGCGTGGCCAACGTCGACAAGCGGCACATGATCTTCCCGATCAAGCGACTCGCCGACCTCGGCTACGAGATCCTGGCGACCGCCGGCACCGCGGAGGTGCTGCGACGCAACGGCGTCGAGACCACGGTCGTGCGCAAGCACAGCGAGGGCGTCGGGCCCGACGGCGAGCAGACCATCGTCGGCCGGATCCTCGACGGCGAGGTCAAGCTCGTGGTGAACACCCCGCACGGCACCACCAAGGGCGGGTCGCCGCGCCTCGACGGCTACGAGATCCGCACCGCGGCGATCCGCACGGACATCCCGTGCATCACCACGGTGCAGGGGCTCGCGGCCGCGGTGCAGGGCATCGAGGCGGTGCGCTCCGGAGACATCGGGGTCCGGTCGCTGCAGGACTGGACCGGCGCGCGGGCCGGCGCGTGACGACGTACCGCTGGCTCTTCGACCACGTCGCGGTCCACGTCGACGCCGAGCGCGCCCACAAGCTCGGCTTCGCCGCGCTGCGGCTCAACCCGATTCGTCTGCGGGACATGGGGAGCTTCACGCGGGGCGACCGCAGACGAATCGGGGTGGGCGGCGTCCGGGCGATGGGGATCGACTTCCCGGGCGTGCTCGGGCTGGCCGCCGGGTTCGACAAGAACGCGGAGGGGATCGACGCGCTCGCCGCGCTCGGCTTCGGCTTCGTCGAGATCGGCACGGTCACCGGCGAGCCGCAGCCCGGCAACCCGATGCCCCGGCTCTTCCGGCTGCCGGCGGACCGCGCGGTGGTCAACCGGATGGGCTTCAACAACGACGGCGCCGAGGCCGTCGCGGAACGGCTCGCGCGGCGGCGGCTGCGCCGGCACGGCCGCGACGTGGTCGTCGGGGTCAACATCGGCAAGACCAAGGTGGTGCCCGAGGCCGACCTCGACGCGGTCGTGGAGGACTACGAGAAGTCGACCCGGCTGCTCGCGCCCTACGCCGACTACCTGGTCGTCAACGTCAGCTCCCCGAACACGCCGGGGCT
>JBQCEF010000215.1:0-4286 GCA_051960495.1 Nocardioides sp.
GGGAGTCGTTAGGTGGGGTGTTCACCGGGATACCTCTATCGGTGTCGTGGATAATACAACAGACCCAGAATCTTAGTAAACGCCGATCCGTGCCGCGGCGGTGGCGCCACCGTCGTGGGTGGTGATCCAGAAGACGAGTGCGGCGGCGGCGGCGGCGACGACGACCAGTGTCAGGACCATGCGGACCCGGCGGTTGCGTGCCTCCCGGGCGGCGAGCCGGTCGGATCGTCGTTGCGTGCGGGCCCGCTCGAGCTGGGCGCGACGCTGCTTCTTCGTGACCACGGGAGGGAGTCTAGAGGCCGCCGAGGAGCCGATATCGGTTAACGGCGCGGAGCGCGTCGTCGGTAGGCTGCAACGGTTCCCAGACCCCCGAAACCCCTCCAGGAGTGTTGCGCCGTGCTGATCGCTGGCTTCCCCGCCGGCCCGTGGGGCACGAACTGCTACGTCGTCGCGACCGGCCCCGGCGCGGAGTGCGTCGTGGTGGATCCGGGCAAGGACGCTGCGGAGGGAGTGGCGCAGGTGGTGCGCGAGCACAACCTGAAGCCGGTGTCGGTCCTGGTGACGCATGGTCACATCGACCACATGTGGTGCGTGGCGCCGGTGTCGGGGGCGTACGACGCGACCGCGTACATCCACCCCGCCGACCGGCACCTGCTCGCCGACCCGATGGCGGGGATCTCCCCGGAGACGGCCGGGATGCTGCTGGGCGGGACCTACGAGTTCGCCGAGCCCGACTCCGTCGCCGAGCTCGCCGACGGCCAGACCCTGGAGCTCGCCGGCCTGGAGTTCCTCGTCGACCACACGCCGGGGCACACCCGCGGCTCGGTGACCTTCCGGACGCCGTACGCCACCGCCTCCGCCGACACAGGGGACGGGCCGTCCGAGGTGATGTTCTCCGGCGACCTGCTCTTCGCGGGCTCGATCGGTCGCACCGACCTGCCCGGCGGCGACCACCCCACGATGCTGCGCAGCCTCACCGACAAGGTGCTGCCGCTCGCCGACGACATCGCGGTGCTGCCCGGCCACGGCGAGCAGACCAGCATCGGCCGCGAGCGAGCCACGAACCCGTTCCTGCTCGAGCTGATCCGTGCCGCGGAGAGCCCGACCCCCGCCCCGAACCGAGGCCTGTGAGCCATGAACGACAAGATCTCCGGCCCCAAGGGCGTCCCTGAGTACCTCCCGCCCGAGTCCGCGACCTTCCTGGCGATCAGGAACGCGCTGGCGGCCCCGGCCGTGAACGCCGGTTACGGCTACATCGAGCTGCCGGTCTTCGAGGAGACCAGCCTGTTCGTGCGCGGCGTGGGGGAGTCCACCGACGTGGTCAGCAAGGAGATGTACACCTTCGCCGACCGCGGCGGCCGCTCGCTGACCCTGCGCCCCGAGGGCACCGCGGGCGTGATGCGCTCGGTCATCGAGCACGGGCTCGACCGCGGCCAGCTCCCGGTCAAGCTCTGGTACGCCGGCCAGTTCTTCCGCGCCGAACGACCCCAGGCCGGCCGCTACCGGCAGTTCCACCAGTTCGGCATCGAGGCGATCGGCAGCGACGACCCGGCCCTGGACGCCGAGGTGATCGCGGTCGCCGACGACGGCTACCGGTCGATGGGTCTCACCGGCTACCGCCTCGAGCTCACCTCGCTCGGGTGCGCGACGTGCCGCCCGCTCTACCGCGAGAAGCTCGTCGCGTTCCTCGAGACGCTGGACCTCGACGAGGCCACGGCCGAGCGCGCCCGGATCAACCCGCTCCGCGTGCTCGACGACAAGCGCGAGCAGGTGCGCGCACAGCTCGAGGACGCCCCGCTGATGCTCGACCACCTGTGCGCGGACTGCGCCGCCCACTTCGGTGAGGTGCGCGACCTGCTCGACGCGCTCGAGGTGAAGTACGTCATCAACCCGCGCATGGTGCGCGGGCTCGACTACTACACCCGCACCACGTTCGAGTTCGTCCACGACGGGCTCGGGTCTCAGTCGGGGATCGGGGGCGGCGGCCGCTACGACGGCCTGATGGAGGAGCTCGGCGGGCAGCCGCTGTCGGGCATCGGCTTCGGTCTCGGCATCGACCGCACGCTGCTGGCCTGCCAGGCCGAGGGGATCCACCTGTCCGACCCCGCCCGCGTCGACGTGTACGTCGTACCGCTCGGCCAGGACGCCCGCCGCCGGGCCGCCCTGATCGCGGCCGGCCTGCGACGGGCCGGGATCCGCGTCGACATGGCCTACGGCGGGCGCGGGCTCAAGGGCGCGATGAAGGGCGCCGACCGGTCCGGGGCGCCGTTGACCGTCGTGCTGGGGGACCGAGATATCGAGGCCGGCGAGGCCCAGCTCAAGACCATGTCCACCGGCGACCAGGTCGCCGTCCCGCTCGACCAGCTCGAGCCCACCATCAAGGAGAAGCTCTCGTGATCCGCACCCATGACGCCGGAAGCCTGCGGGCCGAACACGTCGGCCAGACCGTCACCCTCGCCGGCTGGGTCGCCCGCCGCCGCGACCACGGCGGCGTCGCCTTCATCGACCTGCGCGAGGCCTCGGGCGTCGTGCAGGTGGTGATCCGCGACGAGGAGGTCGCCCACCACCTGCGCGCCGAGTACTGCCTGAAGATCACCGGCACGGTGTCCGCCCGCCCCGAGGGCAACCAGAACGCCGCGCTGCCGACCGGCGAGATCGAGGTCATCGCCGAGGACGTCGAGGTCCTCAGCGCCAGCGCGCCGCTGCCGTTCCCGATCGACGAGCACGTCGAGGTGGGGGAGGAGACCCGGCTGGCCCACCGCTACCTGGACCTGCGCCGGTCCGGCCCGGGTGCGGCCATCCGGCTGCGCTCCGAGGTCAACCGTGCCGCGCGCGAGGTGCTGTCCGCCCGCGGCTTCGTCGAGGTCGAGACCCCGACGCTGACCCGCAGCACGCCCGAGGGCGCCCGTGACTTCCTGGTCCCGGCGCGGCTCCAGCCCGGCAGCTGGTACGCCCTCCCGCAGAGCCCGCAGCTGTTCAAGCAGCTGCTGATGGTCGGCGGCATCGAGCGCTACTTCCAGATCGCGCGCTGCTACCGCGACGAGGACTTCCGCGCCGACCGGCAGCCGGAGTTCACCCAGCTCGACGTCGAGATGAGCTTCGTCGACCAGGACGACGTCATCGCCCTGTCGGAGGAGATCCTGCGCGCGCTGTGGGCGCTCGTCGGCCACGAGGTCAAGACGCCGATCGAGCGGATGACCTACCACGAGGCGATGGCGCGCTTCGGCACCGACAAGCCTGACCTGCGGATGGGCCTCGAGCTCGTCGAGTGCACCGAGTTCTTCAAGGACACCTCGTTCCGGGTCTTCCAGGCGCCCTACGTCGGCGCCGTGGTCATGCCGGGAGGGGCCTCCCAGCCACGCAAGCAGCTCGACGCCTGGCAGGACTGGGCCAAGCAGCGCGGCGCCAAGGGCCTGGCCTACGTGCTCGTCGGCGAGGACGGCGAGCTCGGTGGTCCGGTCGCGAAGAACCTCACCGACACCGAGCGCGCCGGGATCGCGGCCCACGTCGGTGCCAACCCGGGCGACTGCATCTTCTTCGCCGCCGGGCCGGTCAAGAGCTCGCGCGCGCTGCTGGGCGCCGCACGCCTGGAGATCGGTCGCCGCGGCGGCCTGATCGACGAGTCGGCGTGGAGCTTCCTGTGGGTCGTGGACGCGCCTCTGTTCGAGCCCACCGGGGACGCCACCGCCGCCGGTGACGTGGCCGTGGGCAGCGGCGCCTGGACGGCCGTGCACCACGCGTTCACCTCGCCCAAGCCCGAGAGCATGGACAGCTTCGACACCGACCCCGGGGCGGCACTGGCCTACGCCTACGACATCGTGTGCAACGGCAACGAGATCGGCGGCGGCTCCATCCGTATCCACCGCGAGGACGTGCAGAAGCGCGTCTTCGAGGTCATGGGAATCGGGGAGGCCGAGGCGCAGGAGAAGTTCGGCTTCCTGCTCGACGCGTTCAAGTTCGGCGCGCCCCCGCACGGCGGCATCGCGTTCGGCTGGGACCGCATCTGCGCGCTCCTGAGCGGCACGGACTCGATCCGCGACGTCATCGCCTTCCCCAAGACCGCCTCGGGAGGCGACCCCCTCACCGGCGCCCCGGCGCCGGTCGACGCCGCCCAACTGCGCGAGCTCGGCGTGCGATCGATCGCCGATTCCGGCGGCCGATAGCGCAATGACCGCGCCCGTTCCGCCGACCGGACGGGCGTGCAGCAGCTGAGCCTCCCGTATCCCGGATCGCCCTGGTCGTCCTCTGGTCTTCGCCGGGCTGTGGTTGGTCGTCCTCAAGCCGCA
>JBQCEF010000216.1:0-2346 GCA_051960495.1 Nocardioides sp.
GGGCGCACCCGCAGGGCCCCACACGGTCAGCAGGCTGGCGCGCCGCGGGTGGAGGCGACCAGCTGCGTCCGCAGCCGCGTCGGGCGCCGGCGTGGGCACCTCCTCCCCCGCGTCTCGCAGTGCGGCCGTGAGACCTTCGAGCCGGGAGTCGAGGACGGTGGTGATCCCGAGCCGGCCCAGCCGGTCGGCAGCGGTCCGGTCCCCGTCGCCGGCCAGCACCGCCACGACGCCCACCCCGGCCCGGCCCAGGGCGGCCACGCTGTCGGCGTCGAGCCCCGGGAGGCCCGCGGCGACGAGCGCCGTGCGAGCCATCCCGGTCGCCGCCGCCGCGAGGAGGTCGGTCAGGTCGACGCAGCGGCGGTGCACCGCGAAGCCCGAGCCGCGGCGGGAGACGACCTCGAGAGCGGCTGCCTCCCACGGCTCACCGCCGGCGGCGACGAGCACGGGTACGACGCCGCCCGGCATCACGGCCGCCGGACCAGCACCGCGGAGCCGCGGGCCAGCCGGGCCAGCGCCTCCGGGAGGGCCTTCTCCTGCGCAGGCGTCAGGCCGACCATCACCTGCCACGTGGTCCGCGGGCCGAGCGCGCCGCCACCCCGGGACACCTCGAGGACCCGGACGCGCCCGAACACCAGCGCCGACTGCGCGACCTCCTGCGCGCCCGCGCCGGCGTCGAGCGCCGGGTCGGGGGTCACCCAGACGTCGACCACCGACCCCGTGCGGACCGTGGCGGGCACCGCGTCGGCGGGGACCGCGAGCGGCACCTCCACCACCTCCTGCGCGGATCCCGTGCCCAGGGCGGCCACCGGCAGCAGCTCGCCGGCGCCGACGTCGCGGGCGAGCACGCCCCGCGGCAGCGGCTGCTCGGCACTCAGGTAGCGATCCCGGTCCGCGGGGTCGGCGAACCGCACCTCACGGCGTACCAGGTCCTCGGCGGCGAGCGTCTGGCCCTCGACCAGCGCAGCGCGCGCGGCCCAGACGGTCGACGTGGCCCGGCCACCGCCCAGCACGACCGCGCCGAGCAGCGCCGACACCGCCACCAGCGCGACCCCGACGACCAGCCGCGGGTCCTTCCACACCGCGGCCCGGTGCCGGGTCGCCGGCGGCGAGGCGGGGACCGCCGTCCGCTGCGCGCGAGAGTCGTTGGAGAGGCTCACCGGGCCATCATGCCCTGATTGCGACGAATGGTCGCCTGGTCATCCACAGCCAAACCGCACCCAGACGCCACCAGCGACGGCAAACGCTGGCATAGTGAGAGACATGGCAGCCACCGACCGAGAGCCGCGCTTCCTCACCCTGGCCGACGTGGCCGAGATCCTGGCCACCTCGACGGCCCAGGTCTACGCGCTGGTGCGCCGTGGCGACCTGCGCGCCCTGAAGATCGGCGGGCGGGGACAGTGGCGCGTGGAGGCGGTCGAGCTCGAGGCGTTCATCGCCCGGATGTACGAGCAGACCGACGCGGAGACGGCGCGGGCCCGGGAGGCGGACCGGGCCGCGGGTATCGAGTGACGCCTCAGGTCCGCCGGACCGCGGCCAGCGCCCCGAACGGCACGACCTCCACGTGCCCGGCGGTGTCGCTGCGCCAGGACTCCGCGTGCTCGCTGACCCACAGCTCGACGAAGTCCGCGCCCACCCTGCGGAGCTGACCGCGCACCAGCGCGCCGTCGGTGCGGTGGAGCACCACGGCGGCGCGGCTCTCCGCGACGCTGCGTAGCGCGGACCCCAGGCCGACGCGCGCGGGCACCGGCCGGTCGCGTTCGTCCACGGCCCGGTCCGAGAGGCCGCGCACGTGCTCCAGGGCGGCGGTCCGCAGGATCCACTCGTGCTGGTCGCCCTCGGCGAGCAGCCAGTCCGTCCCGACGCGCGCCAGCGTCGCCTCGATCTGACCCAGGCCCGCCACCACCAGGACGACCCGGTGGCTCACCGACGCGTGCAGCCGGGCGGCGAGGTCGACCTGGGCGTACTCCGCCCGGCCCAGCTCGGCGACCTCGGTGTCGCGCTCAGCCAGGGCGAGGCCCTCCGCCTGCTGCTCGAGGTCGTCGAAGAGGTCGACGAGCATCTCCTCCCACCGCATGCCCCGAACCGTCCTCGGTTTCCCCAGGACTGTCAACATCTGTGGACAAACGGTTGACATCGCAGCCGAACTCCCGCTGAATGAGTCAAACGACATCAAACGCAAGGATCGAGCGGGGTCGGGATGAGGGGTCGAGGTGGCGCACCTGTGCGGGCACTCGTGCTGCTCTCCGCCACGGTGGCCGCCGGGATCCCCGTGCGCTCGCTGGCCGGGGCGCCGCTGCGGGAGCTGGCCGCGAGCCGCACGCTGCCTCCCCTCGACCAGCTGGTGGT
>JBQCEF010000217.1:0-4455 GCA_051960495.1 Nocardioides sp.
GGCCTCGACGCTGGTGCGGGGGGTGCGGTCAGCGCGAGCCCTCACACCGCGAGGACGGCCGGAGCCGTCTCGGCGTGGCCCTGGTTGGTGGGGCGCCCGCCGGCGGCGCTGAACCCCGCCGCGACCAGCGGGGCCATGTCGAGCGTGCCGAGGCCGATGCCGGAGACGGCCACACCGACCGCGAGGGTGCGCCGCCGCAGGGTCAGAGCGCTCACCAGCGCGGTCAGCGGGATGAACGTGGTGGACATTGCGGCACCGACCAGGACGCCGTGCCCGACGTACAGCATCCACACGTCCGTCCCGGCGCCGGTGAGCGCCAGCCCGCCGGCCAGCGCGACCGCGCCGGCCAGCAGGACCGTGCGCGCCCCGAAGCGGTCGGCGAGCATGCCCGCGGGCGCGCCGAGCAGGAAGAACACCATCACGGTGACCGCGAAGACCCCGGAGACGGCGCCCGGCGGGGTCGCCAGGTCCCGTGAGGCCGGTACGACGAGCACGCCGCAGCTGAAGCCGAGGCCCACCGTCACGAACATCGCGGTGAAGCCGAGGAGCGGGGTGAGCCAGGCGGCGCGGGCGTGCCGGGGGTCAGTCATCGAGGGCGCGCGCCGCGACCGGCAGCAGCGCGGGCAGCTCGCGGATGCCGTCGGCCTGGAGCGTCGGTTCGGGCCCCTCGGGGTCGACGTGGTGCCCCGGCCGGGCCAGCCGGACGACGGGGATGCCGGACTCGAGCGAGCCTCGCACGTCGCGGGCCGAGGAGGCGATGTGCACCATCCGGCCGAGCCGCTCCTTGGCGCGCAGGTAGATCGCGGGATCCGGCTTGTAGGCGCCGAGCCGCTCGGAGGTCATCGCCAGGTCGTGCTCGACCAGCGCTGCCGCCCGGGTGCGGTGGAACAGGGCGTCGTCGACGTTGGAGAGCAGGCCGATCCGGTACCCGTCGCGCAGCTCGGGGAGGGCCGTGGCCACGTCCGGCCACAGCGGCCAGTCGGGCAGCGAGTCGAGGACGCGGGCGAGGTCGGTCTCCGGCTCGCCCCGCAGCCCCAGCTCGACGTACACGTGACCGAGCGCGGCCGCGGCCAGCACCTCGTAGGGCACCCAGCTGCGGCAGGTCCGCTGGTTGGCCTTGTTGCGGGCGTCCCAGGCGTCGTAGACGTCGCTGCCCGACACCGGCCAGCCGCGTTCGGCGGCCAGCGCGGCGAAGGTGAGCCCCGCGCCCGAGCGCGAGTCGATCAGCGCGCTGAACAGGTCGAAGGTGATGACGGTCGGTTCCTGGTCGGTCACCGGCCGTCATCTCCCCTCGCCATGGTTGGTTCCGCTTTTCGTCAGTAGAGCTGTTGTGGCAGCCAGGTGACGATGCTCGGGAAGATCGACAGGATCGTGATCCCGACCGCGAGCACGCCCACGTAGGGCAGCGTGCCCACGAGGATGTCGCGCAGCGGGATGTCCGGTGCGATGCCCTTGAGCACGTAGAGGTTCAGGCCGACCGGCGGCGTGATCAGGCCCATCTCCATGTTCAGCGTCATGATGATGCCGAACCAGATCGGGTCGAAGCCCAGCCCGAGGATCAGCGGGTAGAGCACCGGGGTCACCATCACGATGATCGACACCGGGGGCAGGAACAGCCCCAGCACGAGCAGGAAGATGTTGATCACGATCATGATGACCCAGCGGTTGACGTCCATCTCGGTCACCATCGCGGCCAGGTCCTGCGGCACGCTGAGGAAGCTGAGCACGGTCGCGATCACCGCGGAGAACGCGGTGATCGTGAGGATCATCGTGCTCTGGTTGGTGGTCTCCAGCAGGACGTGGAGGAACTGCTTGCCGTTGAGCCCGCGGTAGACGACCCCGATCAGCAGGATCACCAGGACCACGCCGACGGCGGCGGCCTCGCTCGGCGTGGCGATCCCGGTGTAGAGGACGCCGAGGATCGCGAGGATCAGCGCGAGGAACGGGAGCACCTTGGCCAGCGCGGTGAACCGCTGCGACCAGGTGTAGTCCGGGGCCTGGTAGGAGCCGGCAGGGTTGTCCGGGGCTGACGTGGTGTCGACCGACGGCGTGCCGGACGACGCCGACGACCCCGACGACCCGGCTGCGGCCATGGCCAGGGCCGGCTCCTTGGCGGCGCGACGCTGGTCGCGGGTGACGGCGATGAAGATCCAGATGCAGAACAGGATCGTCACCAGGATGCCGGGGATGATGCCGGCGGCGAACAGCTGACCGATCGAGACCTCCGCGGCGATGCCGTAGAGGATCAGCGTCACGCTGGGCGGGATCAGGATGCCCAGGGTGCCGCCGGCGGCGATTGCACCAGCAGCGATGCGCGAGGAGTACCCGCGCTCCTGCATGCCCGGGATCGCGATCCGGCCGATGGCGGCCGAGGTCGCCGGGCTCGAGCCGGTGAGGGCCGCGAACACCGAGCAGGCCAGCACGCTGCTCATGCCGAGACCGCCGCGGATCTTGCTCAGCCAGGCCTCGCCGGCGGCGAACAGCTGCTTGCTCGCGGTGGACCCGCCGAACATGTTGCCCATCAGGACGAACAGCGGGATCGCGAGCAGCCCGAAGTCGTTGGTGGCGTCGTAGAGGAACTTGCCGAAGAGGGCGAACTCCGCGGGATCGAGGAACAGCAGGATCGAGACGATCGCGGTCATGCCCAGGGCGAAGGCGATCGGCATGCCCGTCATGAACAAGACGATGCCCATCACGCCGATGATGGATCCCATGGTCAGCGAGCTCACGGCTGGCGCCTTTCTGCGGTGTGCGTGATGTCTTGGGGGACGGTCCCGGCCGCGCCCACCTCGGCGGCGTCGGCGTCGTTCTGCTCGACCGCGGCGGCGAGCTCCGCGTTGCCCTGGCCGAGGATCGCTGCCGCAGCGACGGCGTCCTCGTCGCCGAGCAGCCCCTCGATGCCCTCGATCACGAACGCGACGTACTGGAACACGACGAGGAGCATCCCGACGGGCAGGATCGCGTAGACCACGGAGAGGGGTGCGCCGAGTGCGGTGGAGGTGTGGAACCCGCCCTCGACTGCCTCCCACCACGTGCCGTAGGACGTCCAGACCACGACGCCCGCCACGCCGAGGGCGAGCACCGCGGTCGTCACGCGCACGAACAGCTGCGGGCGGAGCGGGAGCCGCTCGACGAGCAGGTCGACCCCGACGTGCGCGTGGTGCTTGAGGCCGTAGGCCGCGCCCACGAACGTCACGAACACGAGCAGGTAGATGCTCACCTCGGTCTGCCACACGGTGGGCTTGCCGAAGAAGTAGCGCAGGGACACGCCGTAGGTCATGAATATCGTCGCGAGGATCAGCGCGACGGCACTGAGGTAGCCGGCGATCTCCGAGAGGACGTTGGCCCATCGGAAGGTCAGCACGTACTTGAGGACTCGCATGGCGATCCTTCGTGGTCAGGGGAGGAACGGATCAGCGGTGTGCGGACGTAAGGGCGGGCGCCGTGGAGGCCGCCCGCCCTTCCGGGAGGATCACAGACCAGAGGCCTTCTTGGCCAGGTCCATCAGCTCCTGGCCGTTGGGCGCCGACTTCGCGAAGGCGTCCCACTGCTTCTCGGCGAGCGTCTGCCACTCGTCGAACGCGGCGTCGTCCATCGTGGTCACGTCGACCCCGGCGTCGGAGAAGATCTTCTCGACGCGGGCGTCGTCGTCCTCCGAGGCGCTGTAGGCGAAGTCCTGCAGGTCCGCGCCGGCCTGACGGACGGCGTCCTGCTGCTCGGAGCAGAGCTTGTCCATCGACTTGTTGCTGATGATCAGCGGCTCGAACATGAACCAGAAGGTGTTCTCGGTCGGGGAGGTGAACGAGTCCACCTGCTCCTGCAGGTTGTAGGAGGCGAAGGAGCCCGTCGAGGTGACCGCGGCGTCGAGGACGCCGGTCTGCATCGCGGTGTAGATCTCGGTGGAGGGGAGGCTCGAGATCCCTGCGCCGGCGTCCTGAAGCATCTTCTCCACGTAGCTGCCGGCGGCGCGCATCTTCATGCCCGGCTTGACGTCCTCGGGGGACACCACGGCGCCGCCCTTGCTGCCGACCGCGCCGGCGTTCCAGACCCAGGTCAGCACCTGGATGCCGTTGTCGTCGAGGACCTCGGTGAGCCGCTTGCCGATCTCGGCGTCCTGCCAGGCCTGGGCTTCCTCGTGGTTGCGGATCATCGCGGGCATCAGCGTGATGCTGAAGTCGGGCACGCGGCCCGAGGCGTAGTCGAGCGGGAACACCGAGGCGTCGACCGAGCCCTCCATCATGGCGTCGTACTGCTCGGTGGACTCGACCAGCGAGCTGTTCGGGAAGATCTTGACCTCCACCTGGTCGTCGGTGGCCTCGGCCACCTTGTCCGCGAACTGCTGGGCGAGCTCGGAGCGGAAGTCGCCGTCCTCGCCGCCGGTGGCGGCCGGCCACTGGTGCGAGAGGCGGAGGGTCACGTCCCCGCACTCACCGGAGGCGGAGCTGCTGCTGCCTC
>JBQCEF010000218.1:0-4772 GCA_051960495.1 Nocardioides sp.
AGACCTCGCGGACCAGCACCTCGTCGCCGGCACCGGCCACCGCCAGGAACACCGCGTCGGAACCGGCGACCGCCTCGGCGGTGTCGATCGCCGCACAGGAGCAGGCGGAGGCGGACGGCGCGAGCGCCACCGGCAGGAGCAGCGCGGCCAAAGCGACCGCGAGCGGCCTGGTCAGCGCCGCAGCAGCCGGACCCACAGCGGCACCGTGAGCAGGACCAGCGATGCGCCGGCGACCAGGCCGAGCGGTCCGGCGAGCCCGGCGAGCGACGGCTCGGCCGGGTCCTCGTCGGCGGCCAGCTGCAGCTCGGAGGTGTACGCCGTGCCCTCCGCCCCGGCGGTGGCCGGGACCTCGCCTGCGCCGGTGACCCGTTCCACGTCCGCGACGAACGAGGCGGTCGCCGGGGCGGTGCCGCCGCTCGTGCCCTTGAAGACCCGGGCGACCTCGACGTGGTAGGTCACCGGGTCCATGGAGGACATCACCGCCCGCTCGGGTGGCGGGTCCGCCTCGGTGAGCGTGCCGAGCAGCACGACGTCGGCCCGGTCGACGAAGTCGGAGGCAGCACCGCCGACGCACGAACACGCCCACGACGGGCCGGCGCCGACGACGACGATCGACACGGCGGCGAGCAGCGAGACGCAGAGAAGACGGAACGCTTTCATGCCCGTACGACGCAGCCGGTGCCGATCAGGTTCCCAGCCCGAACAGCTCCTCGAGCACCTGGGCGACCCCGTCCTCGTCGTGCGCCGGGGCGACCCGGGTGGCCAGCGCCCGCACGGAGGGGTGGCCGTTGGCCATCGCGTAGGACGTGCCGGCCCACTCGAGCATCGGCAGGTCGTTGGGCATGTCGCCGAAGGCCACCACCTGGTCGGGCTCGATGCCGCGCTCCTCGCACACCATCGCCAGCGTGGACGCCTTGGTGACACCGGCGGCGCTCATCTCCACCAGCGCGCCCTCGGAGGACCAGGTGGTGGTCACCAGCCGGCCCACGACGGTCTCCACGTGCTGCCAGAACGGTTCGGGCTCGAGGTCCTCGTGCCGGGCCAGGAGCTTCACCGCCCGGTCGTCGACGATCGCCTCCAGCGACCCGACCGTGAGGTCAGCCGGCGGAGGGACCCGCGGCATGAACTGCGGCTCCTTGGCGAAGCCGTCGGTCCGCTCGATCGCGAAGGTGGTGCCGGGGATGGCCGCGCGCAGGGCAGCTCCGACCTCGAGGGCGACCTCCACCGGGATGGTCCGGGCCTGACGGACGGCGTGCTCGTGCACGTCGTACACGATCCCGCCGTTGGAGCAGACCGCGAGCCCGTGCCCACCGACGTGCTGCCACAGGTCGTCCATCCAGCGGATCGGCCGCCCGGTCACGAACACCACCGTGACGCCGAGGTCCTCGACCGCGCTGATCGCCCGGCGGGTGCGGTCGGTGACGGTGCCGTCGGTGTGCAGCAGGGTCCCGTCGAGGTCGGTGGCCACGAGCCGGATCACCGCTTCAGAACCACCGAGACAGCTCGTGGGCGACGCCGTCGTCGTGGACCGTGGCGGTCACGTCGTCGGCGGCCTCCTGCACCTCCAGCGGGGCCTGGCCCATGGCCACGCCGCGGCCCGCCCACTGCAGCATCTCGAGGTCGTTGCGGCCGTCGCCGATCGCGAGCACGTCCTCCTGGGCGACCCCGAGCTGGTCGGCGACGTCCGCGAGCCCGGACGCCTTGGAGACTCCCTCGGGAGCGATGTCGAGCCAGGCGGTCCAGCCGATGAAGTAGTTGGTGCCCTGCAGGCCGATCTTCTCCGCGAGCTCGACGAACTCCTCCTCCGAGGAGTGCGGGTCGCGGATGATGACACGGGTGACCGGCTCGGCGATGAGCTCGTCGACGGTCTGCAGCGTCATCTCGCCGGTGATCTCCCCCTCGGGGAAGTGCCGGTTGATCCGGTAGCCGACACCGATCTCCTCGACCGCGACCGCGGCGTCCGGGACGTGCTCGAGCAGCATCCGGACGATCTCGCTGGCGTCGAAGTTGACCGTCTGCAGGACGTCGAGCGGCGGGTAGGAGAAGATCACCGACCCGTTGCTGGCCACGGTCAGCGACTGGTCGCCCTTGCGGGGCAGACCGAGCTGGTGCAGTACCGGGGTGATGCTGAACGCCGAGCGCCCGGTCGCGAGGACGATGTGCGCGCCCGCGTCGGCCGCCCGCTGCACGGCCGCGTGCACCGCCGGGGTGATCACCTCGTCGACCGCACCGGTCTGCGGCATGTTGGCGTAGAGGGTCCCGTCGATGTCGAGCGCGACCAGTCTGGGCGTGAACGTCACGGGGCCACCGGTTCGAGGACCTCGCGGCCCTGCATGTAGGGCCGCAGCGCCTCCGGGACGCGCACCGAGCCGTCGGCCTGCTGGTGGGTCTCCAGGATCGCCACGATCGTGCGGGTCATCGCGCACAGCGTGCCGTTGAGGGTGGCCAGCGGCCTGGTGCCGCCGCCCTCGCCCTCGAACCGGCCGCGGATGTCGAGGCGCCGGGCCTGGAAGTCGGTGCAGTTCGACGTCGAGGTGAGCTCGCGGTACTTGCCCTGCGTGGGGATCCACGCCTCGCAGTCGAACTTGCGCTGCGCCGACAGGCCGAGGTCGCCGGCGGCCACGTCGATCACGCGGAACGCCAGCCCGAGCTTGGTGAGGAACTCCTTCTCCCAGGCGAGCAGGCGCTCGTGCTCGGCGTAGGAGTCCTCGACGGTGGTGTAGGTGAACATCTCGACCTTGTCGAACCAGTGCACCCGGATGATCCCGCGGGTGTCCTTGCCGTGCGAGCCTGCCTCCTTGCGGAAGCACGGGCTGAACGCGGCGTAGCGACGGGGCAACGTCTTGGCGTCGAGGATCTCGTCGGAGTGGTACGCCGCCATCGGCACCTCGGACGTGCCGACGAGGTACATCTCCTCGCCCTCGATCCGGTAGACGTCGTCGGCGGCCTGTCCGAGGAAGCCGGTGCCGTCCATCGCGCGCGGCTTGACCATCGAGGGCGGGATCACCGGGGTGAAGCCGGCCTCACGGGCCTGGTCCATCGCCAGCTGCACCAGCGCGAGCTCGAGGTCGGCTCCGGGGCCGGTGAGGAAGTAGAACCGGGCACCCGAGACCTTGGCGCCGCGGTCGAGGTCGATCGCGCCGAGCATCTTGCCGAGCTCGATGTGGTCGCGGGGCTCGAAGCCCTCGGCGGCGAAGTCGCGGGGCGTCCCGACGTGCTCGAGCACCACGAAGTCGTCCTCGCCGCCGGGCGGGGCCTCCTCGGCCGCCGGGTTCGGGATCGACAGCATCGCCGCGCGGTAGGTCTCCTCGGCGTCGTTCTGCGCCGCCTCGGCCCGCTTCACGTCGAGCGCGAGGGCCTTGGTGCGGGCGAGCAGCGCCTGCTTCTCCTCCCCCTGCGCCTTCGCCACCTGCTTGCCCAGCTGCTTCTGCTCACCGCGCAGCCGCTCGAACTCCACGATCGAGGACCGGCGCCGCTCGTCGGCCGTCAGCGCGCGGTCCACCACGTTCGCGGACAGCCCGCGCTTCTCCTGGGCGGCACGGATGCGGTCAGGGTCGTCGCGGAGGAGTCGTGGATCGATCACCGGCTCAGCCTATCGAGCCGCATACATCGGATTTCAGCCGCCGCTGGTCCGCCAGATCCGCTTGAAGTTCGCGAGGTAGCCGTCCACGAGGTCCCGGCCACCGATGCGCAGCATCAGCTCGTCGTTGCGCAGGGACCGGTCCGACCAGTTGTGCGAGCCGGTCCACACGTAGTTGGCGTCGGTGCGGCGGCCGTACCTGCCGGAGAGCACCATCACCTTCTCGTGCACGCGGGTGCCTTCCTGGAGGCTGTCGCGGGTCGGGACGCCGGCGGCACGGAGAATCTGGGCGACCTGGCGGCCCATCCCCACGCCGTAGAGGACCTTGACGTCGCAGCCGTGCCGCTGCAGCCGGGCGACCTGGTGGGCCAGCATCACCCCGCGCTCGCCGTTCCAGGCGTGCATGAGGATCCGCGCCACCGTGCGGCCGTCGCGACCGGCGGTGAGCGCGGTGCCGGTGCAGTGCACCTTCCGCAACCGCTTGCGGAGCGGGTCGCGCGCCTCGGGCACGTCCGGGTAGGGAGACACGTCGGTGGTGAACCCGTCCCGGGTCGGCGGCAGCCGGAGCCGGCCCTGGGGCCGGTCGAGCGCGAGCTCGTCGAAGAACCGGGCCAGCTGGTCGTGCACCGCGGGGTCGACGACGGTGTAGAGGTCGTTCCACTGCCGCTGGGCGCTGTAGCCCGTGAGGTTCACCGACCCGACCAGCACCAGCCCGTCGCCGCGGTCCGAGGAGGACACGGTCAGCAGCTTGGCGTGCTGGTTGCCCCGGCCGCCGCGGCACGACATCCGGCAGACCGCGACGTAGCTGTCCGCGGCCGTGTCCTCGCCGAGCGCGTGGCGGAGGCGTCGTACGGACGGCCAGCCGCCGGCGTGGTCGTCGACCACGACCCGCACCTGCACCCCCCTTTGGTGCGCCTCGATCAGCGCGGTGGCGGTGGGCGGCATGCCCAGGGAGTACGCCGCCAGCCGCACCACCGAGCCCGGCTGCGCGGAGCGGACCGCGGCGTCGATGCGCCGGACCAGCGCGAACTGCTGGCGATGCGAGCCGGTGGGGTCGTTGAAGTCGACCCGGCCGCCGGTCTCGGGCGCGATGTCGGCCGCCGCGACGGCGGCCGCGGTGTCCGCCGGGAGGGGTGTCCCCTCGTGCAGCGTGCCGTAGCCGGGGAAGACGCCGCCGAGCAGCAGCGCCGGG
>JBQCEF010000219.1:0-4794 GCA_051960495.1 Nocardioides sp.
GGCGGTGCGCCCCACTCCGAGGCGCCGGACCGCGCGGACGACGAAGAACTCGCCGAGCACGTGACCGCCCGCGGCGCCCGGAGCCGAGCCGGGATCGAGCCGTCGCACCATCGTGAACCCGACCGGATCGTCGTCGAGCCTCACCAGGTGCACTTCCCGGTCGGGCTCGTCGAAGTAGACCGGGAGCCGACCCGGCCGGAACCTCCCCTCGCCGTCCGGACGGGTCCCGCGGAAGGCGGACAGGTCGTGGGCGTAGAGCTGCCAGAGCTGCTCGACCACGCGGCGTCGGGCGGGGGAGCGGGCGGGTTCCAAGGAGACGGTCACGTCGGGGATCCTGACAGGTCCGGCGCGGGCGTGTCGCTGGGGCCGCTCGAACACCTGTTCGGCTAGGCTTTCGGGTGTTGGAACGCTCAGGTGAGACGGCACGGGTTGTCCCCAGGTCGCGACATCGAGATCGCAAACTGTCGGAAGGCCCCTCTAATGTCGTTGGCGATGAAGAAGACTCAAGGTTCCGCCTCGAAGCGGACAGACGGACGGACGACCATGGCTGGTGGAGATCGCGACAAGGCACTGGACGCCGCTCTCGCTAACATCGAGCGGCAGTTCGGCAAGGGCTCGGTCATGCGACTGGGCGAGGAGACCCGGGCGGCGCTCGAGGTGATCCCGACGGGCGCGATCGCGCTCGACGTGGCGCTGGGCATCGGCGGGCTGCCGCGCGGACGCGTGGTGGAGATCTACGGACCCGAGTCCTCGGGCAAGACGACGGTCGCGCTGCACGCCGTGGCCAACGCCCAGCGGGCCGGCGGCATCGTGGCGTTCATCGACGCCGAGCACGCCCTGGACCCCGACTACGCCAAGGCGCTCGGGGTGGACACCGACGCGCTGCTGGTCTCGCAGCCCGACTCCGGTGAGCAGGCGCTCGAGATCGCGGACATGCTGGTCCGCTCCGGCGCGCTCGACCTGATCGTGGTCGACTCGGTGGCGGCGCTGGTGCCCCGCGCCGAGATCGAGGGCGAGATGGGCGACAGCCACGTCGGCCTGCAGGCCCGGCTGATGAGCCAGGCGCTGCGCAAGATGACGGGTGCGCTCAACGGCGCCGGCACCACGATGATTTTCATCAACCAGCTGCGCGAGAAGATCGGCGTGATGTTCGGATCGCCGGAGACGACGACGGGTGGTCGCGCGCTGAAGTTCTACTCCTCGGTCCGTCTCGACGTGCGCCGCATCGAGACGCTCAAGGACGGCCAGGAGATGGTCGGCAACCGGACCCGGATCAAGGTCGTGAAGAACAAGGTCGCCCCGCCGTTCAAGCAGGCGGAGTTCGACATCATGTACGGCCAGGGGATCAGCCGCGAGGGTGGCCTCATCGACGTCGGGGTCGAGGCGGGCCTCGTCCGCAAGGCCGGTGCCTGGTACACCTACGAGGGCGACCAGCTCGGTCAGGGCAAGGAGAACGCCCGCGCGTTCCTGCGTGACAACCCCGACCTGGCCAACGAGCTCGAGAAGAAGATCCTCGAGAAGCTCGGCGTCGTGCCGCAGGTCGACGCGGACGGCCCGGCCACGCCGGCCGAGCCGACGAAAATAGACTTATGAGCGGGAGGACGACCCTCACCTCTTGAACGACGGCATCTCGGACGGCCGCTCGTCCGGTCCCACCCTCCCAGGGGACCGGGCGGGCGGCGCTGCCACGTCGGGTGACGTCGGGCTCGGCGTCGAGGCCTGGCTCGAGGCCCACGGCGGCCGTCCGGACCGGCCCGAGCGGCCGGACCGCCCCGGTGCGCCGCCTCCCGAGGACGCGGCGGCGCTCGGCCCGGAGGCGGACCACGAGGCCGTCGCGCGCAAGATCCTGCTCGACCAGCTGACCGGACGGGCGCGCAGCCGGTCCGAGCTGGCGGGCAAGCTCGGCGAGAAGAGCGTGCCGGAGGACGTCGCGGTGCGGCTTCTCGACCGGTTCGAGGAGGTCGGGCTGGTCGACGACGAGGCGTTCGCCCGCTCCTGGGTGGAGTCCCGGCAGGCCGGCAAGGGCCTCGCCCGCCGAGCGCTGGCGCAGGAGCTGCGGCGCAAGGGCGTCGACGACGAGGTCGCCCGCGAGGTCCTCGACGAGGTCGATCCCGACGCCGAGGAGCGCGCGGCCCGCGAGCTGGTCCGCCGCAAGCTGCGCACCGCGGCCCGGCTCGACCGGGACACCGCCGTTCGCCGGCTCAGCGGCATGCTCGCGCGGAAGGGTTATCCCGCCTCGATCGCCTTCCGGGTGGTGCGCGAGGAGCTCGAGGCAGCCGGGCACGATGCTTCCGACCTCGAGGGAATGGGCGAGCCGGGCGACTGACCCGCCGGGTGAACTAGACGTCGCCGGCCGCAAACGGGACTTTCTTGACCGGTTTGGTGGACCGACCTAGCCTCGAAGTGACACACGTGAAATCCGGGTGACCGGAACTTGAACCGCACACGAAAACCCCGGTCCGCGGGCCGGGACTGCGCACGACACCTGCTGGGACGACGAGCGACCCACCGCCCGCTGGGCACCGCGGGCGACGTCGCTCGTGTCGGCGATCCGTCGTACGCCTGACGGAGGTGGAGCCTGACATGGCGGATCTGGGAATCGTCGGGCTGCTGGTCCTCGTCCTCGGCGTCGTCGTCGCGCTCTCCGTCGCCACGATGGCCGTGATGCTGATCCACCGCCAGCGAGTCTCCCGGCGCGAGCACGACCTGCACCAGGACCTCCAGGAGCAGCGCCACGACATCGAGCGCCGCGAGCACCGGCTCACCGAGCGCGAGGAGCGGCTCGACCTCGAGCAGCGTCACCTCGAGGAGCGGTCCCAGCAGCTCGCCGAGGCCGAATCCACCCTCGAGCAGCGCCGCGCCGAGATCCTCGACCTGGAGGAGGACCGCCGCCGGGTGCTCGAACGGGTCGCCGGCCTCACCGCCGAGGACGCCCGGGTGCAGCTGATCGAGTCCATCGAGGCCGACGCGAAACGCACCGCCGCGATCCTCGGCCGCGACATCGAGCGCGCCGCCCAGGACGAGGCAGAGGTCCGCGCCAAGCGGATCCTCAGCACGGTCATCCAGCGAGTGGCCTCGGAGCAGACCGCGGAGTCCGTGGTCTCGTCCGTCTCGCTGCCCAGCGATGACATGAAGGGGCGGATCATCGGTCGCGAGGGACGCAACATCCGCGCCTTCGAGCAGATCACCGGCGTCAACCTGATCATCGACGACACGCCCGAGGCGGTGCTGCTCAGCTGCTTCGACCCGGTCCGCCGCGAGGTCGGCCGGCTCGCGCTCGAGGAGCTCGTCGCCGACGGCCGGATCCACCCGACGCGGATCGAGGAGGTGCACGCGCGCTGCGAGAGCGAGGTCGAGCGGCTGTGCGTGCGGGCCGGTGAGGACGCCGCGCTCGAGGTCGGCGTCACCGACCTGCACCCGGTGCTGGTCGCGACGATGGGGCGGCTGAAGTACCGCACGTCCTACGGCCAGAACGTGCTCGGCCACCTGGTCGAGTCCGCCCACGTCGCCGGCCTGCTCGCCGACGAGCTCGGGCTGGACCGGGCCGCCTGCATGCGCGGTGCGTTCCTGCACGACATCGGCAAGGCGTTGACCCACGAGGCCGAGGGGTCGCACGCGATCGTGGGGGCCGAGCTGGCGCGCAAGTACGGCGAGTCCGACGACGTCGTGCACGCCATCGAGGCCCACCACAACGAGGTCGAGCCCCGCACCGTCGAGGCGGTCATCACCCAGGCCGCCGACGCGGTCAGCGGCGGGCGGCCGGGGGCGCGCCGCGAGTCGCTGGAGGCCTACGTCGAACGGCTGCACCGGCTCGAGGAGATCGCTGCCTCGCACGCCGGTGTGGACAAGGTCTACGCGATGCAGGCCGGCCGCGACGTACGCGTGATGGTCAAGCCCGACGAGGTCGACGACATCGCCGCACAGATCCTCGCCCGCGACATCGCCAAGCAGTTCGAGCACGAGCTGACCTACCCTGGCCAGATCAAGGTCACGGTGATCCGCGAGTCCCGCGCCACCGAGGTCGCCCGCTGAACCCCGATTCGTCTGCGCTGTTTCGTCTCTTTCGAGCGTGAGGGTTGCAGACGAATGGGTGTGGGGGAGCGCACCTCGACGTGTTACCGGCGAGTAATCTAGGCTCGGCCTCATGTCGACCGTCCTGGACCTCTACACCAAGGCGACCCGCCTCCCGCAGGGACGCCGGGTGTTCTCGCTGCTGTTCAGCCAGAAGGCGCCGTACGTCGCCACGGTGCGGCCGCGCTTCGTGGAACTGCGCCCCAACTCCGCCGAGCTGACCATCCGCAAGCGTCGCGGGGTGCAGAACCACATCGGCACCGTGCACGTCATCGCGATCTGCAACGGCCTCGAGGCAGCGATGGGCGCGCTCGCCGAGGCGACCGTCCCGGCGCACAAGCGGTGGATTCCCAAGGGGATGGACGTCGACTACACCGCCAAAGCGACCAGCGACATCACCTGCATCGCCGAGACCGACCCCGAGCAGTGGGCCGGCGACGACCCCGACGTGCCGGTGCGGGTGCGCGGTGTGCGCACCGACGGCGCCGTCGTGGTTGAGGGCGTGATCCGGCTCTGGGTCACCGAGAAGCCGGCTCGCTGAGGGCGGGCCCGGCCGCCCACGGATGCGGACGACCGGGCCACCGTGCCTGGAAGGGCCTCAGGCGCCGCTGACGTCGGCGGTGGCCTCGACCTCGTCGGATCCCGGCGCGACCGCGCCACGCCCGCGCTGGGACAGCCGGCGCTCGGCGACGACGGCGAGCCGCGACAGCGAGTAGTTGATCG
>JBQCEF010000220.1:0-10615 GCA_051960495.1 Nocardioides sp.
CCCCACCGGGCAGAGCACCGCCGACGGGATGACGCTCTCGGGCGAGTGGCCGCTGACCGGCCAGCCCGCCACGGGTACGGCGCCCAAGCGGCCGGTCATGGTGGTCAAGATCGACAACACCGGCAACAGCGCCCCGCAGGTCGGCCTGGGCAAGGCCGACCTGATCACCGAGGAGCTCGTCGAGGGCGGCTCGACGCGGCTGGCGGTCTTCTACTACTCGAAGCTGCCCAAGCTCGTCGGACCGGTGCGCTCGATGCGCGCCAGCGACATCGGCGTCGTGCAGCCCGCGGACGCCGTGCTCGTCGCCAGCGGCGGGGCCCCGCCGACGGTCCGCCGGATCGCCCAGGCGGGCATCAAGACCTTCACCGAAGGCGCGACCGGCTACTCGCGCGCCTCGGACCGGCACGCGCCGTACAACCTCATGATGAACCTCGGCGCGCTCGGCCGGACCCTGAAGGCGCCCGAGCCCCCGGAGAACTACCTGCCGTGGGGCAGCGAGGACGACCTGCCCAAGGGCAAGCCGGCCCGTCAGGTGTCCGCGCAGTTCTCGGGCGGCCACACCACCTCATGGCGCTACCAGGGCGGTGGCTACGTGAACTCCAACAGCTACGCCGCACAGGGCGACCAGTTCAAGCCCGACAACCTGCTCGTGCTGCGGGTCCAGGTCGGCGACGCCGGCTACAAGGATCCGGCCGGCAACCCGGTGCCGGAGACGAAGTTCACCGGCAAGGGCCAGGCGCTGCTGTTCCACGACGGCCGGGTCGTGCGCGGCACGTGGAGCAAGGCCGACTACGACGCCTCGATCGAGCTCAGCGCCAAGGGCGGCGAGCTGACCGTGCCGGCGGGACGGACCTGGATCGAGCTGGTGCCGGCCAACGGCGGCAACGTCAGCTTCGGCAAGTAGCCCCCGGCCGGCGCCGGGTCAACCCTCGTCCGAGGAGCTGTCGGCCTCGGCGGCGATCTCGTCGGGACCGGGCAGGGTGCCGCCCGACTCGGCCTGCTGCTGCAGGCCCGCGAGGATGAAGGCGATCGCCGCCTCCACCTCGGCGCTCGCGCGTCGCGGGTCGTCGGCGGGGGTGACCGCCCACCCCGCTGCGGACATCGCGCCGAAGAACACCCGGCTGAACGTCTCGACCATGCTCTGCTCGTGCTCGTAGGTGCTCAGCACCGCGGCGACGATGTCCTGGACGATCCCGAACGTGGACCGCTCCTCCTGCTCGCGGTAGCGCTCGTAGCCCAGCACGGCCGGTCCCTCGGCGATCACCACCCGGCGGTAGGCCGGCTGCTGGCACACCTCGAGGAACGCGCGCAGGCCGGCGCGCGCCTTCTCCCAGGGATCCTTGTGCCCCTTCACGGCGCGGCGGATCGAGCGGGAGGCCTGGTCCTCGACGTTCTCGAAGACGGCCTCGAACAGGGCCTGCTTGCCGCTGAAGTGGTGGTAGAGCGCCCCCTTGGTGACCCGGGCCCCGGCGACGATCTCGTCGAGGCTGGTGCTCGCGTACCCCTGCTCGGTGAACAGCTCGCTGGCCACCTCGACCAGCGCACGTTTCGTGGAGGCCGAGTAGTCCTGGCGCCGGGTGGTGGGGGAGACCTTGCGCAGCACCTTCTTCGAGACGGTCACCGGGCGAGCATAAGTCCGACCGGTGGGCCGGCCCGGCAGTGACGCAGGTCATGCGGCCGAGACGTTTGCATACCGGCGGTATGTGGGCATACCATGAGTACGTACCGACGGTATGGAGAAAGGAGCAGACCATGGCTCGCACCCACGACGCGGCACCCCGCCGCGCAGACGTCCTCCGGCGCGTCGTCGAGGAGACGAACGCCCGCCGTGACGGAGTCCTCCCCATGGACCTGCCCGGCGTCGGCGAGACCTTCGGCGACGAGCTGAGCCTGATCGCCGCGCTGCAGATGCGCTGGCACACCCGGCTCTCGGGCCGGATCGAGCAGGCCCTCTCGGAGCACCCGACCGACCCCGAGCACGCCGTGCTCGCGGCCTGGCGGGCGACCGCGACCGAGCTGGACGGCGTACGCCGGGTCCTCGACCGCTTCACCGAGCAGCCCACCTCCCCGGAGATGGAGCGCGCACTGCGCACGTCCCGGCGCAAGGACTGGACGCTGATGGCCGCGATGGCCGGATGCGCCGGCATCGACACCGAGCGCGCGGTCCGCGTAGGCCGCGCCCTCGAGCAGCAGGCTCGCGCGGTGGCACTCGCCGCCTGAGCCCCCTGAGCAGCCCTGGCTGCGGCGCACTCCCTCCCCCTCCCCGAGGCGCCGCGGCCGGGGCTCGTCGCGTGCGCCGACGGTTCGGCACGCGGCGCCCGTGCATGACACGATGAGCGGGTGGCAACCCAACCGAGCATCTCGTACTCGATCACCGTGCGGCTCGAGGTCCCGGCCGGCGGTACGGCGATCAGCCGCCTCACCACCGCCGTGGAGCAGGCCGGCGGGGTGGTGACCGCCCTCGACGTGACCGCCTCCGGCCACGACCGCCTGCGCATCGACGTGACCTGTGCCGCGGCCGACACCGGGCACGCGGACCGGATCGTCGAGGACCTCCGCGCGCTCGAGGGCCTGGTCGTGCACAAGGTGTCGGACCGCACCTTCTTGATGCACCTCGGCGGCACCATCGAGATGGCCAGCAAGCACCCGATCCGCAACCGCGACGACCTCTCCATGGTCTACACGCCCGGCGTCGCCCGGGTCTGCGAGGCCATCGCCGCCAACCCCGAGGACGCCCGTCGGCTGACCGTGAAGCGCAACTCGGTCGCGGTGGTCACCGACGGGTCCGCCGTGCTCGGGCTCGGCAACATCGGTCCCGCCGCCGCGCTGCCGGTGATGGAGGGCAAGGCAGCCCTGTTCAAGCGGTTCGCCGGGATCGACGCCTGGCCGCTGTGCCTCGACACCCAGGACCCCGACGAGATCGTCAGCATCGTCAAGGCGCTCTCGCCGGGCTTCGCCGGCATCAACCTCGAGGACATCTCGGCGCCCCGGTGCTTCGAGATCGAGGCCCGGCTGCGCGAGGTGCTCGACATCCCGGTCTTCCACGACGACCAGCACGGCACCGCCATCGTGGTCCTCGCCTCGCTCACCAACGCCCTGCGCGTGGTCGGCAAGGAGCTCGCCGACGTCCGGATCGTGATGTCCGGCGCCGGCGCAGCCGGCACGGCGATCCTGCGGCTGCTGCTGCACGCCGGGGCCCGCGACGTGGTGGTCGCCGACGTCGACGGCGTCATCCACCGCGACCGGCCGGGCCTGCACGGCTCCCTGCACTGGCTGGCCGAGGCGACCAACGCCGCCGGGCTCACCGGCGACCTCAGGGAGGCCGTGAGCGGCGCAGACGTGTTCATCGGGGTGTCCGCGCCGAACGTCCTCTCCGGCGACGACGTCTCCCGCATGGCCAAGGGCTCCATCGTCTTCGCGCTGGCCAACCCGGTCCCCGAGATCGACCCGGGGGAGGCCCGCCGGCACGCCGCCGTCGTGGCCACCGGCCGCTCCGACAACCCCAACCCGATCCACAACGTGCTGGCCGTCCCGGGCGTCTTCCGCGGCCACGTCGACGCCCAGGTCAACCGGATCGACGACACGCTGCTCGTCGCGGCCGCGGAGGCGATCGCCTCCACCGTCACCGACGAGGAGCTCAAAGCCAACAACCTCATCCCGAGCGTGTTCCACGCCGACGTGCACACCGCCGTCGCGTCCGCCGTACGCGACGCCGCGCTCGCGGAAGGCGCGACACCCCTCGAGGGCGTGCCGGCAGGGCAGCCGGCCGCGGGCTCATGACGTCGGCGGGCGGTCCGGCCGAGGCGGGCAGCCTCCTCGTGGCGACCCCCGCGCTCGTCGACCCCAACTTCGCGCACACCGTCGTGCTGCTGCTCGACCACGACGAGGACGGTGCCCTCGGCGTCGTGCTGAACCGGCCCTCGCCGGTGCCGGTGGGCGAGGTCCTCCCGGGCTGGGACACGGTCCTGGCCGGCCCCGGGGTGATCTTCCAGGGCGGACCGGTGGCCACCGACTCGGCGCTGGCGGTGGCGGGCCTGCCCCCGGGCGACGAGGACCCGGTGGGCTTCCGCCGGCTGTTCGGCAGCACCGGGATCGTGGACCTCGACGCGCCGTCGGAGATCCTCGCCCCCGCGCTCACCCGGATGCGGGTCTTCGCGGGGTACGCCGGGTGGGGCTCGGAGCAGCTCGCGGCGGAGATCGAGGAGGGTTCCTGGTACGTCCTGCCGGCCGAACCGGCCGACCTGTTCGGGGCGCAGCCCGAGGGGCTGTGGTCCCGGGTGCTGCGGCGCCAGCCCGGCGAGCTGGCCTGGGTCTCCACCCGCCCGCTGGACCCCGGGATGAACTGACCCGAGCTGGCCCACGCGCTCCTTTACTGACCTAGACTGGTGCATCATGAGCACCCAGCTGAGCCCCGGCACCCAGACCATCCAGGACACGCGTACCCGCCCGTCCGAGGTGCCGCTCGAGCCCGGCGACCACGAGCGCTTCTCCCACTACGTCGAGAAGGACAAGCTCACCGAGGCGATGGTGATGGGCACCCCGGTGGTGGCCCTGTGCGGCAAGGTGTGGGTGCCCAGCCGCGACCCCGACCGCTTCCCGGTCTGCCCGGAGTGCAAAGAGGTCTGGGAGTCGCTGCCGAAGGACGACGAGGGCGAATGAGCGCGCGACCCCCGCGGCGGTGGGCTGCCCTGCTCGCCGCGATCTCCGTCCCCGCCCTGTTCCTGGTGGCCTGGGGCGCACCCGCGTCGGCCTCGCCGGCCGCTCCTGAGCCGGACTCCTCGACGTGCCTCCCGGGTGGTTCGGCCGCCCGCACCTCCGGGGGACGCGCACCGGACGGCTCGACGTACTCGCTGCGGCAGCTGCGCCGCATCGACCGGCACCTCGACGCCGCGCTCGATGACCAGCAGCTGTCCGCCGCTCGGACCACCACCGTGCTGGTGGGGCCCGAGCTCCGGATCCCGGTGCACGTGCACGTGATCCGCGACGGTGACAACCGGGGTCCGTCGGAGAACCGGATCCGCCGCCAGCTCGACGTGCTCGAGACGGCGTACAACGGCGGCCAGTCCGAGCTCAGCGCGCCGACCCGGTTCAGCTTCCGGCTGGCCTCCTTCGAGCGCGTCCGCAACGACCGGTGGTACCACGCCGGCCTCGACAGCAAGGCCGACCGCAGCATGCGCCGCCAGCTGCACCGCGGCGACGCGAGCGAGCTGAACCTCTACGTGCTGAGCCCGCAGACCGACGACCAGGGTGTGGTGCTCGGCTGGAGCTCGGCGCCGTGGCAGGTCAAGGACGACCTCGCGCTCGACGGGGTCACCGTCCACGAGGACAGCCTGCCCGGCGGCGGGTTGATGTTCTACGACCGCGGCGACACCGCCGTGCACGAGATCGGGCACTGGCTCGGGCTGCTGCACACCTTCGAGGGTGGCTGCTCCGAGCCCAACGACCTGGTCGAGGACACCCCCGCGGAGGCGGTGCCGAGCACGACCTGCGACGCTGAGAAGGACACCTGCCCCCTGGACGGCACCGACCCGGTGCACAACTTCATGGACTACGCCGAGGACGCGTGCATGGACATGTTCACGCAGGGTCAGGTGTCTCGGATGACTGACAACTGGCTGGCCTACCGCACCCCGTGAGAGACGTGAGCGACCCTTCCTCCGCCCCGCCCCTGCAACTCCCTCCCGCCTACCCCGACCGTGCCGCCTGGGGCACCGCCACGCCGCTGCGCGCCTGGCAGACCGCTGCCCTGGAGAAGTACTTCGCCGAGTCGCCCAAGGACTTCCTGGCGGTCGCGACGCCGGGCGCCGGGAAGACGACGTTCGCGCTGACCGCGGCCGCCGAGCTGCTGTCGCGACGGGTCGTGGACCGGGTCACGGTGGTGGCGCCCACCGAGCACCTGAAGACCCAGTGGGCGCAAGCCGCCGCCCGGGCCGGCATCCCGATCGATCCCAGCTACTCGGGCAAGAAGGGCAAGACCTCGCAGGACTACATCGGGGTCGCGGTGACGTACGCCGGGGTGGCGACGAACCCGCTCGCGCACCGGATCCGCACTGAACGGTTCAAGACCCTGGTGATCCTCGACGAGGTGCACCACGCCGGCGACGCCCGGTCCTGGGGCGAGGCGGTCCGCGAGGCGTTCGACCCCGCCCAGCGGCGGCTCGCCCTGACCGGCACGCCGTTCCGCTCCGACATCAACCCGATCCCGTTCGTCACCTACGCGCCCGGTGACGACGGCGTGCCGCGCAGCGTGGCCGACTACACCTACGGTTACGCCCACGCGCTGTCCGACCACGTCGTGCGCCCGGTGCTGTTCCTGGCCTACAGCGGGGAGATGCAGTGGCGCACCCGGGCCGGCGACGAGGTCGCTGCCCGGCTCGGCGAGCCGCTGACCAAGGACCTCACCGCCCAGGCGCTGCGCACGGCCCTCGACCCGGGCGGGTCGTGGATGCCGTCGGTGCTCGAGGCGGCAGACAAGCGGCTGACCGAGGTGCGTCGCCACGTCCCGGACGCCGGCGGTCTCGTCATCGCCACCGACCAGGACTCCGCGCGGTCGTACGCCGGCCTGCTCAAGGCGATCACGGGCGACAAGCCGACCGTGGTCCTCTCCGACGAGAAGGCGGCCTCCAAGCGCATCGCAGACTTCTCCGAGAGCGACGACCGCTGGATGGTCGCGGTGCGGATGGTGTCCGAGGGCGTCGACGTGCCGCGACTGGCGGTCGGCGTCTACGCCACGACGACCGCGACCCCGTTGTTCTTCGCCCAGGCCGTCGGCCGGTTCGTCCGGGCGCGCAAGCGCGGCGAGACCGCGTCGGTGTTCCTGCCCTCGGTGCCTGGCCTGCTCGGCTTCGCCTCGGAGATGGAGGTCGAGCGCGACAAGGTGCTCGGCCGCAAGGTCAGCGACGAGGGCGACATCTTCGCCGCCGAGGACGAGCTGCTGGCCCGGGCGAACGCCACCGAGGCGGCGAGCGCCGAGGAGCTCGGCACGTTCGAGGCGATGGGGTCTGAGGCCCGGTTCGACCGGGTGCTCTACGACGGCGGCGAGTTCGGGCACGAGGGGGAGGTGCACGTGGGCTCGGAGGAGGAGATGGACTTCCTCGGGATCCCCGGCCTCCTCGAGGCCGACCAGGTCCGCGACCTGCTGCGGGCGCGGCAGAGCGAGCGTGCCCGCACCAAGAAGAGCACCTCGTCCACCCCCGACGACGTGGTGCGCGACGTCTCGACGCACGAGCACCTCGCCACGTTGCGCCGCGAGCTCAACGGTCTGGTGGCCGCCTGGAACCACCGCACCGGCCAGCCGCACGGCGTGACGCACGCGGCGCTGCGCAAGGAGTGCGGCGGGCCCGCGGCCGCGGTCGCCACCGCCGACCAGCTGCGCTCGCGGATCGACCGGATCCGCGACTGGGCGGCGCAGCGACGCTCCTCGTGACGCACCGGGCGGGCGTGTCCGGGCGCTAGTGTCACCGCATGGCCGCGGAGACCTCGCAGACACTCGACCGCGGGTTGCGCGTGCTCGAGGTGCTGGCCTCGATGCCGAACGGGCTCACCGTGACGGCGCTGGCCGCCCAGGTGGGGGTGAACCGGACCGTCGTCTACCGGCTCATCGCCACCCTCGAGCGGCACGGCCTGGCCCGGCGCGACTCCGCCGGCCTGGTGCACGTCGGCATGCGCGTGCTGTCGCTGGCCCGCGGGCTGCAGCCGGTGCTGCGCGAGCTCGCCGCGCCGGTCCTGCGGGCACTGGCCGAGACCCTCGGGATGACCGCGCACCTCACGGTCGCCGAGGGCGGCGAGGCGCTGGCGATCGCGGTGGTGGAGCCCTCCTGGACCGACTTCCACGTCGGCTACCGGGTGGGTTCGCGCCACCCCCTCGGACAGGGCGCTGCCGGCCGGGCGATCCTGCGCGGCCGCGAGGCCGACCCGAGCGGCTTCGTCGAGACGGTCGGGGAGCTCCAGGCCGGCGCCCGGGGGGTGGCCGCGCCGTTGCTGGGCGTCGAGGGGCTCGAGGCGTCGGTGGGGATCGTCACGCTCGGCGACCTCGACGCGGCCGAGGTGGGGCCGGAGGTGGTCCGTGCGGCCGCCGAGGTCGCCCGCCGGCTGTCCTGACGGCGGCCCTTCACGTCGGGCCGTCCAGCCCTGTCGCTCCGCGGCTCTGCGCGCCCACGCTGGAAGGTGAGCAGAGGGAAGGAGGAGCCATGCAGTGGGATCTGGGCCTGCAGGGCCTCGGTCTGCTCCTGGTGATGGCCGCGGCGTTCGGGGTGTTCGCGCAGCTCGTCGCGGGCCGGGCGGTGTCGCGCTGGATCGGCGTGGTCGCGGCAGCGTCGTACGTCGTAGCGGGGATCTTCGTCAGCGAGGTGTGGTTCGGCTGGGCCACGGAGGAGGAGCTGCAGCCCAACATCGACGGGCTGTCCTTCGACGAGGTGCTGCTGATCTGCACGCTGCCGGGGATCGCCGTGGTGCTGCTCGCGCGTCGCTGGGCCTCGCGGCACCACGCCGGGACGCGGCACGGGCCGCGGCACGCCGCGACGTGAGCGGCTGTCTGGACCCCTGGGCCGGACCGTTGTGACACCGGGCCGACGGGGCTAGGTTGGCCCGGTCCGCCGGCGCACCCCGGGAGCGGGCACGAACCCGGGAGGTCGCCATGGAGTCTCGCCGCGTGCTTCGAAGGCTCGTCAGCCAGGAGCGGGCTCGGGCGAACGCCGCGGAGGCGGCCGCCGCGCTGCGGGAGTCACGACGCCAGCGCGAGGACGTGCAGGCGTTCATCGACGGCTGGGCGCGCAAGCATCCCGGTCACGCGTCGAGCAGCGGGAGCACCCGGTAGGGGACCTGCGTCGCGAGCGCGATCACGGTCGATGACCGCACGATCCCGCTGTCGGAGAGCACCGCGTCGATGACCCGCTGCAGGTCGTTGTTGGAGCGCGCCACCACCCGGCACCACATGTCGCCGGCCCCCGTGATCGTGAACGCCTCGAGGACCTCCGGGATCGTGGCGAGGTGCTGCGCGACCGTCTCGTGGCCGGCGCCCTGCTTGATCTCGAGGGTCAGGAACGCCGTGACCGGGTAGCCGAGCGCCTCCGGGTCGAGCTCGGGGCCCCAGCCGGCGATGACCCCCGCCTCGGTGAGCCGCTGCAGCCGCGCCTGGACGGTGCCGCGGGCGACACCGAGCCGCCGGGACGCCTCGAGCACCCCGACGCGAGGCTCGGCGGCGAACAGACGGATCAATGTGGCGTCCAGATCGTCCATCCGTGCCTCCGTTGCTGTGCAGATTGACCAGTGAATCGCCGTACGGTTGCACATCATGTCACTTCCGGGCAGGCTCCCGCCCATGACTGACGCACTCACCGAGTCCCTGACCCGTGACGAGAAGGCCGCCGGCCTCACCGAGGAGCAGCTGCACCAGCTCGTCGGGCTGGTGGAGTACGACGAGAACACCGACGTGTTCCCGGTGACCGGCTGGGACGCGATCGTGTTCGTGGTGGGCAACGCCACCCAGGCCGCGCACTACTACCAGTCGGCCTGGGGCATGGACCTCGAGGCCTACTCCGGCCCCGAGACCGGCAACCGCGACCACAAGTCCTACGTGCTGCGCTCCGGCTCGATCCGCTTTGTGCTCAACGGCGCGGTCGACCCCGACAGCCCGCTGGTGGAGCACCACCGCAAGCACGGCGACGGCGTCGTCGACATCGCGCTCGAGGTGCCCGACGTCGACAAGTGCATCGCCCAGGCGCGCACGGCAGGCGCCACCGTCGTCCGCGAGCCCGCGGACGTCACCGACGAGCACGGCACCGTCCGCATCGCCTCGATCGCGACGTACGGCGAGACCGTGCACACCCTGGTCGACCGCTCCCGCTACGACGGTCCCTACCTCCCGGGCTACACCGTCGCGGAGAGCACCTACGTCAAGCGCGACGGGCAGCCGAAGCGGCTCTTCCAGGCGCTCGACCACGTGGTGGGCAACGTCGAGCTCGGCCGCATGGACGAGTGGGTGAACTTCTACAACAAGGTGATGGGCTTCGTGAACATGGCGGAGTTCATCGGCGACGACATCGCCACCGACTACTCGGCGCTGATGTCCAAGGTCGTCGCCAACGGCAACCACCGGGTGAAGTTCCCGCTCAACGAGCCGGCCGTCGCGAAGAGGAAGTCGCAGATCGACGAGTACCTCGAGTTCTACCGGGGCGCCGGTGCCCAGCACCTCGCGCTGGCCACCAACGACATCCTGGCCACCGTCGACTCGCTGCGTGCGAACGGCGTGGAGTTCCTCGACACCCCGGACTCCTACTACGAGGACCCCGAGCTCCGGGCGCGGATCGGCAACGTGCGCGTGCCGATCGAGGAGCTGCAGAAGCGCAAGATCCTGGTCGACCGCGACGAGGACGGCTACCTGCTGCAGATCTTCACCAAGCCGCTCGGCGACCGGCCGACGGTGTTCTTCGAGCTGATCGAGCGGCACGGCTCGCTCGGCTTCGGCAAGGGCAACTTCAAGGCGCTCTTCGAGGCCATCGAGCGCGAGCAGGACCTCCGAGGCAACCTCTGAGTCCGCCGGGTCGTGGGGCCCCCCCCCCCCCCCGAAAAAGGGGAAGGAGGACGAACCCCCCCCCCCCACCCCCCCCAACAAAAC
>JBQCEF010000221.1:0-2017 GCA_051960495.1 Nocardioides sp.
CGGGCAGCGGGGTCGACCGCAAGGACACGGTCGACCGGGCTGCGGCGATCCTGCTGGCCGACGCGGCCGAGCGGGCCGGTGTCGGGCGGTACGTGCTCGTGTCGTCGATGGGCGTCGACAGCGTGCGCGACGGCGCGACGCCCGACGGCGTGGACGACGTCTTCGTCGCCTACCTGCGCGCCAAGCTCGCGGCCGAGGACGACGTGCGCGGCCGAGAGCTGGACTGGACGATCCTGCGCCCGGGCCGCCTCACCGACGATGCGGGAACCGGCCACGTCCACCTCGCCGCGCACGTCGACCGCGGGGACGTCCCCCGCGACGACGTGGCGTCGGTCGTGGCCGCGCTGCTCGACGCCCCGGGCACGGCGCGGCACGTGCTCGAGGTGGTCGGGGGCAGCACCCCGGTCGCCGAGGCGGTCACGCAGTCCGTCCGCGGCTGACCCGCGTTCCGCCGGACACAGCGAACCGCCCGGCCGCGTCGGGTGACGCAGGCCGGGCGGCTCGTGACAGCTGTGCTGTGCTTAGCTGAGCTGAGCTGCTCGTCCTCGATCAGTAGTGCTTCGCCGACAGCAGCGACAGCGGCTTCACGCCACCGGCGCGGTCACCGGCGTGACCGAGGTAGGGCAGGTTCCAGTTGTCCTCGATGCTCGTGAGCAGCGAGTAGTGGTTGTACTTCGTGTGGTCGACCGTGCCGGGTTTGACCATCGGCGAGACCACGATGGCCGGGATCAGGCCGCCACCGTAGGTGCCACCGGGCCAGTCGGCGCTCACGCGGGCGTCACCCTTGGCGACGTACGGCGAGTCGCAGCAACCGTCGGCGTTCTCCCACCCGCCGTTGGTCTCGTTGCCGGTGTAGTCGTTCTCGTCGGTGACGATGACGATCGCCGAGTGCTTGGTCCAGGCCTTCGACGACATGATCGTCGTGACGGCGCCCTTCACCCACTCGTCGGCCTTGTGCTTCAGGGCCGCGTCGTTGGCGTCGTCCTTGGCGCTGCCGTAAGGGCAGGGCGTCTCGGGGTGGCCCGCCACCGTGTCGTAGACGCCACCGTGCATGTCGTTGCACTGGTTCGGCGAGATCCAGACGAACTGCGGAGCCTGCTTGCTGTTGAGGTCGCTCGCCAGGGCGCTGTAGTCCTTGACCTTCGCCATGCGGGCAGGGTCGTTCTTGACCGAGTCGAAGAGCACGAAGGGGTTGTGCTTCTTGGCGTACAGGGAGATCAGCGTCCCGTCGGCGCGCGCCGGGCCGAAGCGGGCCGTCTTGTCGGCCGGCAGGTCCTCCATGTAGGCGCCCCACCGGATGTGCCGGGCCTCGAGCTGGTCGACGAGGTTCACCCGGTCGAGGTTGACGACGTTCTGGTCGTTGTCGTCCTGGATCCCGAAGTTGTCGCCCGCGATGGACGCGATGTAGTTCGGCATCGACGGATGGGTCACGCCGTAGTACTGGTCGGCCATGGCGTAGTCGTGGGCGAGCGAGGTGATGTACGGCGCGTTCGTGTCGCCGATCACGCTCGACTGCGAGTGGTTCTCGAGCATGAGCACGTAGATGTGGTCGAGGCGCTGCTGGTGCTCGCGACCGTGGTCGTCGCCTCGGCCGTGGTTCGAGCTGGCCGCGGCGTTGGCCGACAGGGCCAGTGCTGCTGCTGTCGCGAGGGCCGCGACGGACAGCGCACGGTGACGCAGGTGCATGGGTTCTCCTGGGCTTGAGTGGTTCCCGAGGGCACGGTGGGGGGGATCGCCGGTCTCGTGGCTCGAACCTCCCGCCTCCCACCGAGGAGGGAGTCAACCCCGCTCGCTTGCATCCGTCAATGCTTCGGGGGCGAACGGGAGGCGAACGACGGGTGCACGGCCCGGTGCGCGACGCTGGGTCACCGTGCCCCTACCGTGTGCTCCATGACGACGCCCGAGGGCCTGGACCACGCGCAGGGGCCGTTCGACCACGTGAACCTGGTCCTGCGCTTCGTGCTCGAGCTCGTGATGTTCGTCGGCCTGGCGTGGGCCGCCGCCGCCCTCGTCTCGG
>JBQCEF010000222.1:0-4688 GCA_051960495.1 Nocardioides sp.
CGGGGGCGAGGCTTGATCTCGTGTCGCGCTCGGACCGGCCCCCGTCATCGGCCGCGGTGACCTCTCACGAGGTCGCGGCGGCACTGATGGGCGCGCACGCGCCGGCCGTCGTCGGGCTCGTCGACGCCGAGGGGCTCATCGCCGACGTGGGCGGCGCGCTGCTCGACCGGCTCGGCTACGACCGCGAGGCCTGGCTGGGCCGCTCCCTCGGCGACATGGTCGCCGACGACACCATCCGCGAGGTGATCGCCCGGGGGCTGGCTGGTGAGGCCGCCACCGAAACGACCGTCCTCAACGGACGGCAGTGGCTCGTCGCAGTACACCCCGCCGGTGACCACCCCGAGGCGCCCGGCGGCTGCATCTGCGTGCTCACGTTCGCCGACGAGGCAGACGTGCATCGTCAGCTCTCGGCCCGGGAGGCCGACCTGGAGCGGTTCGCGGCGCTGGTCGAGCTCTCGCGCGACTTCATCGCGATGGCGGACTTCGACGGCACGGTGACCTTCCTCAACCGGGCCGGCCGCGAGCTCGTCGGCGTCGTGTCCGACGCGGAGGCGCTGGGCCGCCCGACGACCGACTACTTCACCGACGCGGGCCTCGCCAAGTCCCAGGAGATCGAGGACGCCGTGCGCGAGCAGGGCTTCTGGGAGGGCGAGAGCGAGCTGCGGCACCTGCGGACCGGGGACTCGATCCCGGTGTGGGTCAACTCCTTCCTCGTCACCGGCGCGACCGGCCAGCCCCTGGCCCTCGCGACCGTGCAGCGCGACCTGCGCGAGCGTCACGCGGCCGAGGCCGCGCTCGCGACCCGGGTGCGTGAGCAGCGCGACCTCGCCGAGCTCGGCCGGCTGGCCCTGGTGCAGCCGCTGCCCGAGCTGATGCGCGAGTGCGTACGACGCCTCGAGCTGCGCTTCCCCGACATGCTGGCCGGCGTGATGGTCCACGAGGGCGAGATGCGCTTCCGAACCATCGCCAGCGCCGAGCCCACCTGGGAGAACCGGACCACGACGTTCGACGACCGCTCGCTGACCGGCCGGGTGATGAGCGACGGGGCGGTGCAGTACAGCACCGACATGTGGGAGGACCCCCGCTACGACTCCGAGACCGCCCGGCAGGCGCGGGCCCGCGGCGGCCTCGTCGTCGCGGTTCCCGGCCGGGACGGGCCCTGGGGGATCATCGGCATCTCCGGCTCCGCGCCGCACGAGTGGCTGCCCGACGAGGTCGCGTTCGCCGAGTCGCTGGCGGCCACGATGGGCGCGGCCGTCCAGCGCGCTGAGCTCGAGACCGAGCTCCAGCACCAGGCGCTCCACGACTCACTGACCGGGCTGCCCAACCGGGCACTGGCGCTGGACCGGGTGGTCAGCTCGCTCGGCCGGTCCCGCCGCACGGGCGGCCTGCTGGCGGTGCTGCTGCTCGACCTCGACGACTTCAAGGCCGTCAACGACACGCTGGGCCACGGGGCCGGCGACCGGCTGCTGCGCGCGCTGGCCGAACGGTTCCGCGGCGTGGTCCGGGCCGGCGACACCGTGGCGAGGCTCGGTGGTGACGAGTTCGTCGTGGTCTGCGAGGAGCCGGCCAGCGAGGACGAGGTGGCGCTGCTGGCCGAGTCGCTGCTGGCGGTCTGCGCCGACGCCCTGGTCATCGACGGGCGCCCGCTGAACGTCACCGTCTCCGTCGGCGTCGCGCTGACGGTCAGCGGCGACTCCGACGCCGCCCGGCTGCTCGCCGAGGCGGACATGGCGATGTACCGCGCGAAGCGGGACCGGCCGGGCAGCTACCGGGTCTTCGACGAGGCGATGCGCGGCGACGCGCTCGGCCGGATGAACGTCGCCAGCGACCTGCGCGGCGCCCTGCGGGCCGGGCAGCTCGGGCTGGCCTTCCAGCCGATCGTGGCGCTGGGCGCCGACGAGATCGTCGCGCTGGAGGCGCTCGTGCGGTGGGAGACCGAGACCGGTCCGGTGCCGCCCGACGTGTTCATCCCCGTCGCCGAGGAGACCGGCTTGATCGCCGAGCTGGGCGCCTGGGTGCTCGACGAGGCGCTCCGCAGGTTCGCGGCGTGGCACGACAGCGGGCCCGAGGTGACGCTGCGGGTCAACGTGAGCGCCCACGAGCTGCGCGGGCGCGACTACGTCGACGACGTCCTGGCCGCCCTGGCGCGGCACGGTGCGCGGCCCGGGCAGCTCGGCCTGGAGGTCACCGAGTCCACCCTGGTCGACGACGACAAGACCACGCAGGACAACCTGGTGCGGCTGAGCGAGGCGGGCATCAGTCTGCTCGTCGACGACTTCGGCACCGGCTACAGCTCGCTGAGCTACCTCGAGCGCTTCCCGGTCGTCGACGTGCTGAAGGTCGACCGGACGTTCCTGATGGAGGGCACCCGCGGGCGCGCCGTGGTGCAGGCCGTGGTCGGGCTGGCGCGCGCGTTCGGCTTCCAGGTGTGCGCCGAGGGCGTCGAGACGCTCGAGCAGCTGGCGTTCCTGCGCGAGCAGGGCTGCGAGCTCGCCCAGGGGTTCCTGCTGGCGCGGCCGGTCCCGGCCGACGAGGTGGCGGCCCTGCTGCGCGCGTGGCGGATGCCCACCGGCTGAGCCGCAGCGGACGTCATACGTCCGGAGCGCTATAGGCCCCGAGACGTATGACGTCAGCGAGCGGGCGGGTCAGGCCGGGAGGAACGGCGCCCAGGAGCCGAGCATCTTCGGCACGAGCGCGCCGAGGATCGGCCGGGCGAAGAAGTAGCCCTGGGCGTAGTTGACGCCACTCTGCACCACGAAGCTGTGCTGCGCGGCGGTCTCGACGCCCTGCGCGGACACCTCGACGTTGCGGGCCCGGGCCAGGTCGACCACGGTGCGCAGCCGCTCCTGGTCCGCCTCGTCGCCGCCGAGAAGGGTGCGGTCCACCTTGAGCACGTCGATGACCGGGATCATCTGGGCGGAGCCGAGCGAGCTGTAGCCGGCGCCGAAGTCGTCGAGCAGCAGCGTGATGCCGGCCGCGCGCAGCCGGGCCAGCGTGGTCGCCGACGTCGTGCCCTCGTTGAACAGCGCGGGCTCGTCCATCTCCAGGCCGAGCAGACGCGGGTCGAGGTCGGCGTGGCCGAGCGTGCGCATCACGTCGTCGTAGAAGCCGGGGGCCTCGACCTCGCGGGCGCTGACGTTGACCCGGACGCCGGTCGGCGCGATCGACTGCCAGCGCGCCGCGGCGCGGGTGGCCTTGCGCAGCACCTGGGCGCCGAGCTCGTTGATCAGCCCGCTCTCCTCGGCCATCGGGATGAACACGTCGGGGGAGATCGCGGACCCGGTCGGGGTGGTCAACCGGGCGAACGCCTCGAGCGCCACGATCCGGCCGGTGCGCAGGTTCAGCACCGGCTGGTAGGCGAGGTCGAGGTTCTGGCCCCGGATGGCGGAGCGCAGGTCGCCCGCGGTCCACAGCTTCCCGCCGGCCGTCTGACGGGTGGACGCGGCCACGAGCCGGGCGATGTCCGACTGCTCCTGGTTGACGCTCGACATGGCGACGTGCCCCTCTTCCCGGTATCCGATGGCGCTCGTCGCCCTTCCACCGTTGCTCAACGCTACTGCCGCGAGTGCCGGTTGCGAGGCGTTTCGGTCAGGTTCGCGACGGCCCCGGCGCAGGAACGGGCGCGCCTCCCCGCGGGCGTGGCCAGGGTCGTTGTCGAGCGTCACAACCAGAGGATCGGTGAAACGGACATTCGGCACAATACATACGGCCGAGAATGGGCCGGACGCCGTGACTTGATAGCCCGTCCGGGTCACTTTTCCCAGGCGCTGCGAGCCGTTCCGCGCCCGGTGCTCAGATCCACTGCCGGAACCAGATCCGTTGCAGCCAGTGGGGGGTCGAGATCAGCTCTCCGGTGTAGATCGGCCAGAACCACGCGAAGTTCACCATCACGAGCACGACGAACGCGCCCGCGACCGCCGTGCCCCACATCCGGCGCCGGTACGACGCGGCCGGTCCGCCGATGAGCACGCCGAGCAGCAGCGTCACCGCGATCACCGTGAACGGCAGGACCGTGATCGCGTAGTAGGAGAAGATCGGCCGCTCGTCGTACCGGATCCACGGCAGCCAGGTCGTGAGCAGCCCGACCACCACGATGCCGAACCGCCAGTCGCGGCGGGCGATCCAGCCGTAGAACGCGTAGAGCAGCGCGAGCACACCGCCCCACCACAGCGCCGGGGTGCCCAGCAGCAGGATCTGCCGCAGGCAGGTGCTGTCCGCGGGGGCGTCGCAGCCGTCCACGCCGGGCTTGATGCCGAGGTCGGCCTCCATGCCCACCGGCCGGTTCAGGACCAGCCACCACTGCGGCTTGGACTGGTAGGTGTGCGTCGCGTCGTTGAGGAAGCGGGTGTGGAAGGTGTAGACGTCCTGGTGGTAGTTCCACAGCGACCGCAGCGACTGGAAGAGCTCGGGGAAGAACCCGTGCGCGTCCTTCTCCAGGTAGCTGCCCCAGTAGGGGCCGTACTGGGTGTTGGACAGCGCCTTCTCGTACTCCCCGGCGTGCAGCAGCCACCCCGTCCACGTCAGCACGTAGACGACCAGCGCGACGACGACGAGGTAGAAGAACGCGGGGACCGCGTCGACGAGGGCCGCCCGCATCCGGGCGTTGCGCACCCCCAGCGACCGCCGGGCCCCCGCGTCCCACATCCACACCAGCAGGCCGAACGCCGCCAGCGGGATCACGGCGT
>JBQCEF010000223.1:0-11423 GCA_051960495.1 Nocardioides sp.
GAGCAACGATGACCATCACCCACCTCAAGCGCGCCATCCCGCTGAGCCCCCAGGACAACAGCGACACGACCGCTCTGGTCACCAAGATGCTCGCCGAGATCGAGTCCGGCCGCGAGCAGGCAGCCGCCCAGTACTCAGCCCAGCTCGACAACTGGAGCCCGGAGAGCTTCCTCGTCGGGCCCGACGACATCGAGCGCGCCACCGCAGCGCTGTCCAAGCAGGTCCGTGCCGACATCGACTTCTCCCTGGCGCGGGTGCAGGCCTTCGCCAGAGCCCAACGAGAGAGCCTGCACGACCTGGAGTTCGAGCTGAGTCCCGGCCTCACCGCCGGTCACCGACACATCCCCGTAGGGGTAGCGGGCTGCTACGTGCCCGGAGGGCGCTACGCCCACGCGGCATCCGCCGCGATGAGCATCGGCACGGCCAAAGCAGCCGGCGTGCCATTCGTCGTGGCCTGCTCCCCGCCGCGAGGCGAGTCGGGCATCCACCCCGCCACGCTGTACGCGATGTCCGCCGCCGGCGCCGACGCGATCCTGTCCCTCGGCGGCGTCCAGGCGATCGCCGCCATGGCCTTCGGCCTCTTCACCGGCCACGCGGCCGACGTCCTGGCCGGACCCGGCAACCGCTTCGTCGCCGAGGCCAAACGCCTGCTCTTCGGCCGGGTCGGCATCGATGTCTTCGCCGGACCCACCGAAGCGCTCATCATCGCCGACGAATCCGCCGATCCCTGGATCGTAGCCGTCGACATCGCCAGCCAGGCCGAGCACGGACCGGACTCCCCCACGGTCCTGGTCACGACCTCCGAGAGTCTCGCGAAGCAGGTGCTGGACCTGATGCCGAAGGCGATCGACCCGTTGCCGACCGGAAAGATCGCAGCTCAAGCATGGGCCGACTGCGGCGAGGTCATCCTCTGCGACACCAGAGAAGAGGCCGCCCAGGTCTCCGACGACATCGCCTCGGAGCACGTCGAAGTCCACGCAGAGGAGCTCGACTGGTGGCACGACCGGCTGCGCAACTACGGCACCCTCTTCCTCGGCGAGGAGACCACCGTCTCGTACGGCGACAAGTCGGCGGGGCCCAACCACATCCTGCCCACCAAGCAGGCCGCTCGCTACACCGGAGGGCTCTGGGTCGGCAAGTTCATCAAGACACTGACCTTCGAGCACATGACCCGGGAAGCAAGCCGGGAGGTCGGCGAAGTCGTGGCCAGAGTCTCTCGCGTCGAAGGGATGGAAGGACACGCTCGTTCCGCCGACGTCAGGCTGGAGAAGTACTTCCCCGACCAGCAGTTCAACCTGGTGCCCTGATGAGCGGTGCTACCGAGGCGCGTCTGGCCGATCTCGGGCTTACCCTCCCCCACGTGCCGGCTCCTCTCGCTGCGTACGTGCCCGCCGTGCAAGTCGGCAACCTGGTGTACACGGCGGGTCAACTTCCCCTCGAAAATGGCAAGCTCGCGGCGGTCGGGAAGGTCGGGGAAGGCCCCGGGCTGATAACACCCGCGGAGGCCGAGGGCCTTGCACGCACCTGCGCCCTGAACGCCATTGCAGCGGTCAAGTCAATCGTGCACGATCTCGACCGCGTGACCCAGGTGCTGAAGGTCGTCGGCTTCGTCGCGAGTGACCCGCGGTTTACCGGACAGCCGTCGGTGATCAATGGCGCCAGCGAGCTGATCGGTGCGGCGTTCGGGGAGCGAGGCCGGCACGCACGATCGGCGGTCGGTGTAGCAGTCCTTCCTCTTGACGCGCCCGTCGAGGTCGAGCTGGTGGTTGCTGTTGAGTAGCCACCAGGCCCCGGGCAACCACACGCCCCCCGCGCACACGGGCACCGCCGGGGTGAAGCGCGGCATGGCCGAGATGCTCAAGGGCGGCGTGATCATGGACGTGGTCACCGCCCAGCAGGCGAAGATCGCCGAGGACGCCGGCGCCGTGGCCGTGATGGCCCTCGAGCGCGTCCCTGCGGACATCCGCGCCCAGGGCGGCGTGTCGCGGATGAGCGACCCCGACATGATCGACGGCATCATCGAGGCCGTCTCGATCCCGGTGATGGCCAAGGCGCGGATCGGTCACTTCGCCGAGGCGCAGGTGCTGCAGTCCCTCGGCGTCGACTACATCGACGAGTCCGAGGTGCTGACCCCCGCCGACTACGCCAACCACATCGACAAGTGGGCGTTCACCGTGCCGTTCGTCTGCGGGGCGACGAACCTCGGCGAGGCGCTGCGCCGGATCACCGAGGGCGCGGCGATGATCCGCTCCAAGGGCGAGGCCGGCACCGGTGACGTGTCCAACGCGGTCACCCACATGCGCACGATCCGCGGCGAGCTGCGCCGTCTGCAGTCGCTGTCGCCCGACGAGCTCTACGTCGCGGCCAAGGACCTGCAGGCCCCCTACGCGCTGGTCAAGGAGGTCGCCGAGGCCGGCAAGCTCCCGGTCGTGCTGTTCACGGCCGGAGGCATCGCCACCCCGGCCGATGCCGCGATGATGATGCAGCTCGGCGCCGAGGGCGTGTTCGTCGGCTCGGGCATCTTCAAGTCCGGCAACCCCGCCCAGCGGGCCGAGGCCATCGTCAAGGCCACCACCTTCTACGACGACCCCGACGTCGTCGCCAAGGTCTCCCGCGGACTCGGCGAGGCCATGGTCGGGATCAACGTCGAGGAGATCGCGCAGCCGCACCGCCTCGCCGAGCGCGGCTGGTAGGCCTTGGCAGCCCGGCGACTTCGACCAGCCAACAGGCGAGTTCGGTGTTCGGCGCAAGCGCGCCCCGTGGAGGAAGTGGTCGACCGCGCGACCGAGGCATAGCCCGGCAGCCTTCGCAATGATTCCGAGTTTCAACGCGCCGTCTCTCGCTTGAGAGCGGCACGCTTTGATGGCACCCGGCGCGCTGAACAGCGGGGTCTGCCGCACGGATCGGGCGTCATCATGCCTTCGTCAGCGGCGCCACCCAACATGGGCAAGGTGCATGGTTCCGCGCTCAAACCGCACTCAGAACGTTCGCCCCGCCACAGTTCAATCGAGTGTGCAAACGGCCGCCCCACGGACAAAGACCTCGGTGAATCCTGGCCATCTTTGGGCCACTCCCCGTACGACGCGCAGCCTGCTCCCCCGTTGGCGCGATGGGTCCGGTTCAGGCTATGACGCCCCGTCGGATGCAGGCAAACCGGCCCGGGCACGACGACCTTCAGCCCCGCGTTCGCGCCCTTGTCGGTCGGCACACTCAGGTGCTCTTGGGCCAGCGTCCGCAGGCCGGCGGACTCAGCCAACGCGAGCAGTGGGACAAGGCCCGCAGACGACACGAGATTCGGGTCGTCGAACACCGCAGACCTCGCCACGGGCGTGTGAGAAAGTTGCATCTACAAGGTGCCCTTCGTAGCGGTAGGAACGGGACTTTCAGCAAGTCCGATCCTCCCGCCACGCAAAGGCATCCTCGGTCCACGGCACGCCTACGCCAACGCGTTCATCGGTGTATCGAGGCTTAGCCCCGGTCCGCGATGCCGCACGGGACGCTGGGGACGAGCCTGCTGCGGAGAGGGCCTTCCGGTAGCCCCGCAGCGGGGGGTCGGACGGGAAGCGCAGGTAAAACCGAGGCAGTGATCGAGGTCCCGGAGCACGGAGTGAATGTGGTTGCCGTCGTCGATCGCGCTGCAGAACTCGATCACGCGCCGTGGTGCCTCGACCCGGTACTGTGGCTTGTGTGTGGCGTGTTCCCACCGGCCCAGCTGAAGCTGACGTCGTCTCCGGTCAGCGGTCTGCTGAAATCTCGATAGGCGTTGCAAGATCCGGGTGAAGGCGTGAAACGTACTCACTGACCAGCTCATCGAGCAGGTCGAGCTGCTGAGGGCGAAGCTCCGAGGCAGGGATGCCGGCTCGCTGACCCATGCGGTACCGCAGAGCCTCCCGGTCGCTCTGGCGGAGGCGGCACTGGGGCATGCCGAGATCGATGAAATCCGGCGTCTCTTCCGCACCGACGAGAGACATCTGTCGGGCGACGTAGTCCGGCGGCGCGACGGCGCAGCCGACGCCTGGTCCGCGTCCATCGACGACAGCAGGCGGAAGGCGAGCTGCTCCTCGGTGGGGGGCGGGACAGCACGCCGGCGCGGGCGGGCTGGGACCCCACTTTCAGCGGTGTCGGTACGACGTACCGCTCCGGTATGACAGTGGAGCACAGTGACACGTGGTGACCCAGAAAGCGCCAGCCCCAAGTCTCGTCGAAACCGGGACGACCGAACACCGAGAAGAAGCAATTGTCCTGGTGCCGAATGTCTCCCACTACAAGGCCTAAGACGTCGACCTCAAGGTCGCGCGGGATGATTTCCATCGCGGAGGTGGCGAGCAAGTTGCTGCAGCTGCTCTCGCTGAGCCCGTGCGCAGAAGCAGCTGCATCTGTGTCTTCTGGTGAGACGTCAGATGTATCTCTGCGAGTCGAGGGAAGAATCAACCAACCCGGTCCCTCAACGAGGGAGCAGCCGACTCGAGAAGCGCCCAGGTCCTGACGAGCATTTCGCGCACCATGAGCGGCGCCTCCAGTGCCGCCGGCATCGACTCACTCATGCAGGTTTACCTCGGTCTGTCGCGCGGGATGGCCGGCTCGATGTTGAGCATTCGACACACCGACGCGACCTCGCCGGTTCGTTGATCATTGCCGCCCACGATGGCGTCCACGGTCCTGCGCTAGCAACGGGACAGGTCGAGACCTCGTCCCCCCAGGTGGTCGAAACCACCGTCGCCACCCTCGCCGCGAGGCCGCGGCGCCCTGCTGGTCACACGCCTGGCGAACTCGAGCAGCTCGCGGTGCTCGTCGGGGCGCCACGCCACCGGCTGCCTCGCATCAGCCGCACCCTGCGCGCCCACTCGGTCCGTTCCAAGAGGCTCTCGGCAAGCTGACGCATCGGCACGCTCATCCCCGTGAGGAGCACACGGTGGAACTCGCGGTGCTGCCGCTCCCAGAGGTCGAGGTCTTCGGTCGACGATGCAGCGCTCATCTTATCCAACAGCCCCGAGACCCGCCTCAGGTCCAATGACCTGAGCGTCGGCACAGTGGTCATCACCCCGAAACCCTCGAGCATGATCCGCATGGCTTACGAGGACTCGACACTGGAGTCATCCAAGGGCGCAACGATCGGCCACGGGCTCGCCCGGGGACTGTGGTGGAATGAGCAGCATGGTCGCCCGACTCCGTGACGTCGCCGAGGCCGCCGGGGTCTCGATCCGGACGGTGTCGAACGTTGTCAACGACTTCCCGCACGTCAAGCCGGAGGTCCGCCGCCGGGTGCAGGAGGCGATCGACGAGCTGGGCTACAAGCCCAACCTCGCGGCCCGGCAGCTGCGCCGCGGCCGCACCGGCATGATCGCGCTGGCGGTCCCGGACCTACAGGTCCCCTACTTCGGCGAGCTGGCCGCGCACGTGCTGCGCGAGGCCGAGCGCCGCGGCCTCACGCTGCTCATCGAGCAGACCGACGGCGAGAAGAGCCGCGAGACGGTGCTGATGCAGGGCCCGCGCTCGCAGTTCATCGACGGCCTGATCCTCAGCCCGCTGGCGGCGACCCCCGACGAGCTGCCCACCGGCCCGACCGCCCTCCCCCTGGTCCTGCTCGGCGAGCGCATCTCGGACCCCCGGTTCGACCACGTCGCGATCGACAACGTCGCGGCCGCGCGCACGGCCACCGCACACCTGCTCGCCAGCGGCCGGCACCGCGTCGCCGCACTCGGAGCGGCGCCCGGGTCGAGCAGCACGATGGCCGACCTCCGGCTCACGGGGTACGACGCAGCCATGGCGGACGCCGGACTGCCCGTCGACCCCGCCCTGGTCATCGAGACGACGTGGTTCACGCGGCGAGACGGCTACGAGGCGACGCGCCGCCTGCTGCGGTCCGGGACCGGTCTCGACGCCCTCTTCTGCTTCACCGACCTGCTCGCCCTCGGCGCCACCCGCGCCCTGCTCGAGCACGGCGTCCGGGTGCCCGAGGACGTCGCGGTGGTCGGCATCGACGGCTCTGAGGAGGGGCAGTACGCCACGCCCTCGCTGACCAGCATCTCGCCGAACAAGGAAGAGATCGCCCGCCAGGCCCTGGGCCTGCTGATGAGCCGGGTCGACGGCGCCGAGCCTCACGACGGCATCGAGTACGTGCCCTCGTTCACGCTGCTCGTCCGCGAGAGCGCCCCCTAGGCACACCACCGGTCCAGGCCACCAGGGCTTTCTCGCGATCGACTATTGCAACGTTGCAAATCTATCGGTAAAAAGGTGTTTCCCAGATCACACCCCCTCGTCCAGGAGGACGCACCGCATGAGCAGCGCACGCCTCACCATCCACTCCGACTACCAGGTCGGACCCGTGGACCGGCGCCTGTTCGGGTCGTTCGTCGAGCACATGGGGCGGTGCGTCTACACCGGCATCTTCGAGCCCGGCCACCCCCGAGCGGACCACGACGGCCTGCGCGAGGACGTGCTCGACCTGGTGCGCGAACAGGGGGTGACCGTGGTCCGCTACCCGGGCGGCAACTTCGTCTCCGGCTACCGCTGGGAGGACGGCGTCGGGCCGGTCGAGGACCGGCCGGCCCGGCTGGACCTCGCCTGGCGCGCCACCGAGCCCAACACGTTCGGGCTCAACGAGTTCATCACCTGGTGCCGCCGGGCCGACGTCGAGCCGATGCTCGCAGTGAACCTCGGCACCCGCGGGCCCCAGGAGGCCGCCGACCTCGTCGAGTACGCCAACCACCCCGACGGGACCCGCCTGTCGGACCTGCGGCGCGAGCACGGGCACGAGCAACCGCACGACGTCCGGCTGTGGTGCCTGGGCAACGAGATGGACGCGCCCTGGCAGCTCGGCGCCAAGACCGCCGAGGAGTACGGCCGGCTCGCCGCCGAGACCGCCAAGATGATGCGCCTGGTCGACCCCCGGGTCGAGCTCGTCGCCTGCGGCAGCTCGATGCGCTCGATGCCGACCTTCGCTCGCTGGGAGTCCGAGGTTCTCGAGCACTGCTTCGACCAGGTCGACTACGTGAGCATGCACGCCTACTACGAGGAGAACGACAACGACCTCGCCGGCTTCCTCGCCTGCGCCCTCGACATGGAGGCCGCGCTCGAGGAGACCATCGCGACCGTCGACCACGTCGCTGCCAGGCTCCGGTCGCGCAAGCGCCTGAAGATCTCCTTCGACGAGTGGAACGTCTGGTTCCAGAAGCACTTCCCCGGCCCCCAGGCGCACGAGTTCGAGACGGCTCCGCGGGTCATCGAGGACACCTACGACGTCGCCGGCGCGCTCGTCGTCGGCACGCTGCTCAACTCGCTGATCCGGCACGCCGACCGCGTCACCGTGGCTTGCCAGGCCCAGCTCGTGAACGTCATCGGGGCGATCCGGAGCGAGCCCGGCGGCCCGGCGTGGCGGCAGACCACGTTCTTCCCGTTCGCCCACGCCGCCCGCTACGCCAAGGGGATCGCCCTGCGGACGGTGGCCGACAGCCCGACCTACGCCACCGAGCCCTACGGGGAGGTGCCGGTGCTCGACGAGGTCGCGACCTGGGACCCCGAGACGGGACACGTCACGCTCTTCGCGGTGAACCGGTCGCTCGACGAGCCCCTGACCCTCACCGCGCGGCTCCACGGGTTCGGCGACCTCGAGCGCGAGTCGCACATCGTGCTGGCCGCCGGCGACGACGTACGACGCTCCAACACCGAGCGTGACCCGGACCGAGTCCGGCCTCGCAACGACGGCGACTCGAAGGTCACCGACGAGATGCTGACCGCCCAGCTGGAGCCGCTGTCGTGGAACGTCATCAGGCTCGCGCCTCCCACACGACAGCACGATCACGCGACCACACAGGAGCGGGACCCGTCATGACCACAGCAACCTCCGCACGTCGCCGCACGGAACGGATCAGCCTGGGGCGTCGTACCGTCGGCAGCGAGACCAAGGCCGGCTGGTCGTTCCTGCTGCCGTTCCTCGTGCTGGCCCTGGTGTTCATCCTCTACCCCGTCGGCCAAGCGGTCGTGATGGGCTTCTTCGACTGGGACCTGCTCACCCAGCGAGCCACGAACTTCGGCCTGCACAACTACACCGACATGCTCGGCGGCGAGGGGCTGACCTGGTCGGCCACGAGCATGCTGAGCTGGCGGATCCCGCTCCTGCTTGTCGCGGCCGGCGCGATCGCCCTGCTCGTCCGCGGGACCCGGGACCGGGCCGCCGCGATCGCGGTCGCCGCAGGCGCGCTGGTCATGGTCGCGGCGCTCGGCATCCACCCCAGCGCAGATGGCCAGTGGAACGACCCGCGGTTCTGGGCGGCGCTGCAGCACACCGTCGAGTTCACGGTGCTCTCCACGCCCCTGCTGGTGGGTCTCGGTCTCGGGATGGCGCTGCTGGTCAACATCCCGGGCCGGCTCTCCACCGTCTACCGCACGGCGTTCTTCCTGCCCTACGTGCTCCCGGTCTCGGTCGTCACGATGATCTGGATCTACCTGCTCGACCCCAACCGCGGCCTCGCTGTGTGGGCCACCGACCTGTTCGGGATCGACCCGATCGACTTCCTCAACTCCCCCAGCCTGGCCCTGCCGTCGGTCATCATCACCACCGTCTGGTGGACGGTCGGGTTCAACATGGTGCTGTTCCTGGCAGGCCTGCAGGACATCGACCCCCACCTCTACGAGGCCGCGCAGCTCGACGGAGCCGGACGCCTGGCGCAGTTCCGGCACATCACCCTGGCCGGGCTGCAGCGGGTCTTCGCGCTGGTCGCCGTCACGCAGGTCGTGGCGTCGTTCCAGATCTTCGGCCAGATCTACCTGATGACCAAGGGCGGACCCGGCGACTCCTCACTGGTGCTGATCCAGAACATCTACGAGACCGGCATCCGCGACTCCGAGCTCGGCTACGCGTCCGCGCAGTCCCTGCTGCTGCTCGCGATCATCCTGCTGGTCTCCGTCGCCCAGCTCCGTCTCCTCCGGAAGGACGCGTAGCCCGCCATGAGCACACCCACACGTTCCCGCAGGCCCAGCACGCGCCGCGGCCTGTTCCAGGTGGTGATGATCGTCGCGGTGGTCACCTGGCTGGTGCCGGTGGTCTGGATGCTGACGCTCGCACTGTCGGACAACCAGCAGCTCCAACTGAACAGCCAGGCCCTGCTGCCGCAGGGATTCACGCTCGACAACCTGCTCGGCGAGGTCGGCGACTCGCGCATCATCCGGTGGTTCCTCAACAGCGTCATCGTGACCGGCGTGACCACCCTCGGCACGGTGCTGCTGAGCGCGATGGCGGGCTACGCCTTCGGCCGCCTGAACTTCCGGTTCAAGCAGCCGCTGTTCATCCTCACCCTGGCGGGCCTGATGGTGCCGCGGGAGGCGATGTTCATCCCGCTCTACCTGATGTTCAGCACCACCGACCAGCTCAACAGCTACCCGGCCCTGTTCCTGCCCCGGATCGCCCTGCCCCTGGGCGTGTTCATCATGACCCAGTTCTTCCGCGCCGTCCCCCACGAGCTCGAGGAGGCGGCGGTGCTCGACGGCGCGGGGCACCTGCGCATCTTCGTCAACATCATGCTGCCGCTGGCGAGGCCGGCCATGGCCGCCCTGGCGATCTTCGCCTTCGTGCAGTCGTGGAACGACTACCTGTGGCCGCTGGTCGTCGCGACCAACCCCGACTACTACACGCTCACCGTCGGGCTCGCACAGCAGCAGGGCACCTTCGAGGCCGCCCGCAGCCTCGGCAGCCTGATGTCCCGCGGCGTGATCGGCAGCCTGCCGCTGATCGTCGTCTTCCTCATCTTCCAGCGCCACCTGATCCGGGGCGTCGCCCTCGGCAGCGGCGAGAAGTGAACCCACGAACGACCCGGTCCCGGAAGCCCCGGAACACCACACGGAGAGGTATCCACATGTTCGCTCGACCCGGCCCCACGAAAGCCGCCGCCCTGCTGCTCCTGGCGCTTCCACTCGCCGCCTGCGGAGGAGGCGACCCCGCTGCGGACGCGGACGCGGTCACCGACGTCGCCGACTCCGACCTGCAGGGCGTCACGATCACCGTCGGCGACTTCTTCGGCGACTGCATCGACGCCGTCGGGGACAAGACCGACCTGAGCGGGGCGCAGACCGAGTGCGAGACCATGCGCATCCTCAACAACAAGTTCAATGCCGAGAACGACCTCGGGATCACGGTCAACCGTGAGGGTGGCGCCGAGTGGTCGTCGTACTACGACGCGGTCAACGCGTCGTTCGCGGCGAAGAGCCCGCCGGACATCTTGCTGATGCACCAGTCGAACATCCCCGACTACGCGAGCCGCGGCCTGCTGCTGCCCCTGGAGGACATGGCCGACAAGGTGGGCGTCGACCTCACCGACGTGACCGAGCCCGCCCAGGGAGCGGCGACCATCGACGATCACTGGTACGCCGTCCCGTTCGACGAGCACGCCAACCTCGTGCACGTGAACATGGACCTGATGAAGAAGGCCGACCTGGTCGCCGACGACGGCTCGCCGGTGCTGCCGACCAGCCCGGAGGAGCTCAAGCAGCAGGCCAAGCAGTTCCAGGACGCGACGGGCAAGCAGTACATCGCCTGGGCCAACGACTTCAACACGCCCTACCGGATCCTCAGCTCGCTGGTCTCCCAGCAGGGCACCGACCTGGTCACCGACGACGGCGAGGTGCAGCTCGAGTCCGACGCCGCCAAGGAGGCGCTGGGCCTGATCGCGGACCTCTACTCCTCCGGCATCGCCGACCCGAAGCAGAGCTACGACGCCTCGCAGCAGGCGTGGCTCAAGGGCGAGGTCGGGATGCTCGTCAACGGCACCTGGGTCGTCAACGAGTACAACAAGTCCGCCTCGTTCGACTACCAGGCGACCGACTTCCCCACCCTGTACGACGGTCCCGGCGTGTGGGCCAACTCCCACACCTGGGTAATCCCGGTGCAGGACGAGCCGGACCCGGTGAAGTACCGGGCCGCGATGGAGTACGCCGCGTTCATGTTCGAGCACGACGGTGACTGGGCCCGCGGGTCGGGCCACCTGTCGGTGCGGCCGTCGGTGCTGGAGAGCGACGACTACCAGGCGGCCCCGCAGCGGGCGACCTACGTCGACACGGCGGACAACGCCGCGCTGGTCCCCCAGGTCGTCGGGTGGCAGGGCGCCGAGGACGCGCTGCAGCAGGCGATCGAGAGCGTGTGGCTGTCCGGCAACAGCGTCGACCAGGCCCTGGCGGAGGCGCAGAGCGCGGTCGAGAAGCAGCTCGACTGACCCGCAGGCGGACGTCACGAAGGAGAGACGCCATGGCCGGCTACGTCGGAGCCCTCGACCAGGGCACCACGAGCACCCGCTTCATGGTCTTCGACCACGCCGGCACCGTGGTGGCCCGCCACCAACTCGAGCACGAGCAGGTGCTGCCCCGGCCCGGCTGGGTCGAGCACCGACCGGAGGAGATCTGGGACCTCACCCGGTCGGTGCTCACCGAGGGGC
>JBQCEF010000224.1:0-5486 GCA_051960495.1 Nocardioides sp.
CGCCGCGAGCGAGCCGAGGTGAAGAACCGGCTCAAGCACTCGGGGGCCTCGATCGTCGACGTGCTGCGCCAGGGCCAGGAGAACGAGGTCATCGGCAAGATGCGGGTGCTCGACCTGCTGCAGTCGATGCCGGGTCTGGGCAAGGTTCGCGCCCGCCAGACGATGGAGCGGCTGAGCATCTCCGAGAGCCGCCGGGTGCGCGGCCTCGGTGCCAACCAGATCGCTGCGCTCGAGCGCGAGTTCGGCCCGCGTGGCTGAACCGGCCCCGACTCGGCACCGCTCCCGGCTCACGGTTCTCGCCGGCCCCACCGCGGTCGGCAAGGGCAGCGTCGCGGCCGACATCCGCAAGAACCACCCCGAGGTGTGGATCTCGGTCTCGGTCACCACCCGCAAGCCGCGTCCCGGCGAGGTGCACGGGCGGCACTACTGGTTCGTCTCCGACGAGGAGTTCGACGCCCTGGTCGCCAACGACCAGCTGCTGGAGTGGGCGGTGGTGCACAAGGCGGCGCGCTACGGCACCCCGCGGCTGCCGGTCGAGGACGCGCTCGCCCAGGGCCGCCCCGCCCTGCTGGAGATCGACCTGCAGGGCGCCCGCCAGGTCCGCACGACCATGCCGGAGGCGCTGTTCGTGTTCCTCAAGCCGCCCAGCTGGGAGGAGCTGGTCCGCCGACTGGTCGGCCGCGGCACCGAGGACGAGGAGGAGCGGGCCCGCCGGCTGCAGACCGCGCTGGAGGAGCTGGCGGCCGAGCCGGAGTTCGACGTGGCCATCGTCAACACCGAAATTCACCGCGCGAGCGAAGAGTTGGTAGCCTTGATGGTGAATCCACCTGTCTCCCCCAACGAACCGTGAGGTCGTAGCCGCGTGTCTGGAACCGCACCCATCGCCGAGGGCATCACCAACCCGCCCATCGACGAGCTCCTGACGAAGACCGACTCGAAGTACAAGCTGGTCCTCTACAGCGCCAAGCGCGCGCGTCAGATCAACGCGTACTACTCCCAGCTCGGCGAGGGCCTGCTCGAGTACGTCGGCCCGCTCGTGGACACCCACGTCCAGGAGAAGCCGCTGTCGATCGCGCTGCGCGAGATCAACGCCGACCTGCTGACCTGCGAGGACGTGGACCCGGAGACGGCTGCCGCCGCGGACGTCCCCAACCAGGCCTGAGAGCGCGCCGGTGGACCGCCCTCGCCCCCGTGTCGTGCTCGGGGTGAGCGGCGGCATCGCCGCCTACAAGGCCTGCGAGCTGCTGCGCCGGCTCACCGAGTCCGGCCACGACGTCACGGTCGTGCCGACCGCCTCGGCGCTGGAGTTCGTCGGCGCACCGACCTGGGCCGCGCTGTCGGGCAAGCCGGTGGCCGCCGACGTCTGGCACGACGTCCACGAGGTGCCCCACGTGCGGATCGGCCAGTCCGCCGACCTGGTGCTGGTCGCCCCGGCCACCGCCGACCTGATGGCCAAGGCCGCCCACGGGCTCGCTGACGACCTGCTCACCAACACCCTGCTCACCGCCCGGTGCCCGGTGGTGTTCGCGCCGGCGATGCACACCGAGATGTGGGAGCACCCGGCCACGCAGGACAACGTCGCTACGCTCCGTCGGCGTGGCGCGCTCGTGATCGAGCCCGCCGAGGGCCGGCTGACCGGCGCCGACACCGGCAAGGGCCGCTTCCCCGAGCCCGGCGAGATCTTCGAGGTCGCCCGCGACGTGCTCTCGCGGCGCGACTCGGCCACGCTGCTCGACCTGGCCGGCCGCCACGTCGTGGTGTCCGCGGGCGGCACCCGGGAGTACCTCGACCCGGTCCGGTTCCTCGGCAACCGATCCTCCGGCCTGCAGGGCTACGCCCTCGCGCGCACGGCGGCGGCCCGGGGCGCCGAGGTCACACTGGTCGCGGCCAACACCAGCCTGCCCGACCCGGCCGGCGTCAAGGTGGTCCGCGTCGAGACGACCGCGGAGCTGCGCGAGGCGGTGCTGGCCGCCGCGTCGACCGCCGACGCCGTGGTGAGGGCCGCGGCCCCGGCCGACTACCGGCCCGAGACGACCGCCACGTCGAAGATCAAGAAGGCCGACGACGGTTCGGCGCCCGCCGTACCGCTGGTGCAGAACCCCGACATCCTCGCCGAGCTGTCCCACGACCGGCCCCGCCCCGGGACCGTCGTTGTCGGCTTCGCCGCGGAGACCGGCGACGAGTCCGGCAGCGTCCTGGAGCACGCCCGGGCCAAGCTGGCCCGCAAGGGCTGCGACCTGCTCGTGGTGAACGACGTCTCCGGCGGGCAGGTGTTCGGCTCGCCCGACAACGAGGCGGTCGTGCTCGACGCCGCCGGGGGCCAGACCCCCGTGGCCCGCGGGTCAAAGTCGGCGCTGGCCCAGGTCGTCTGGGACCGCGTGGTGTCACACCTGCAACAGGTCTGAGGACCGGACCCGCTGCCCAAGTGCTGGGACGGCGGGTTATCTTTCAAGACGAACGCCATCGATCGAGCGCGTCCGGGCGACGCGGGGAGTGGGTACGACGAACGTGACGGGACGCCTTTTCACCTCCGAGTCCGTGACCGAGGGTCACCCGGACAAGATCGCGGACCAGATCAGCGACTCCGTGCTCGACGAGCTGCTGCGCCAGGACCCGGCCAGCCGCGTCGCCGTCGAGACCCTGCTCACCACCGGGCTCGTGGTCGTCGCCGGCGAGGTCACCACCAAGGCCTACGCCGACATCAAGACGATCGTGCGCGACCGGATCCTCAAGATCGGCTACGACTCCTCGCTCAAGGGCTTCGACGGCCACTCGTGCGGGGTGATGGTGGCGATCGGCGGGCAGTCCGGCGACATCGCCCAGGGCGTCGACACCGGCCACGAGCACCGCGCGGAGGCGTCCGCCGACCCGCTCGACCGCCAGGGCGCCGGCGACCAGGGCCTGATGTTCGGCTACGCCTGCGACGACACCCCCGAGCTGATGCCGCTGCCGATCATGATCGCCCACCGGCTGGCCGAGCGGCTGTCCGAGGTGCGCAAGAACGGCACGCTGTCCTACCTGCGGCCCGACGGCAAGACCCAGGTCACCATCGAGTACGACGAGGACGACCGGCCGGTCCGCGTCGACACGGTCGTCGTCTCGACCCAGCACGCCTCGGACATCGACCTCGACGCGATGCTGACCCCCGACATCAAGAAGCACGTCGTGGACCACGTGCTCGCGCAGTTCGACCTGCCGGCCGACGACTACCGGCTGCTGGTCAACCCGACCGGGCGGTTCGAGGTCGGCGGCCCGATGGGCGACGCGGGCCTGACCGGCCGCAAGATCATCATCGACACCTACGGCGGGATGGCCCGCCACGGCGGCGGTGCGTTCTCCGGCAAGGACCCGTCGAAGGTGGACCGGTCCGCGGCGTACGCCATGCGCTGGGTGGCCAAGAACGTCGTCGCCGCCGGGCTCGCCCGCCGCTGCGAGGTCCAGGTGGCCTACGCGATCGGCAAGGCGCAGCCGGTGGGCTTCTACGTCGACTGCTTCGGCACCGAGACCATCCCGGTCGGGACGATCCAGAAGGCGGTGCTCGAGGTCTTCGACCTCCGCCCGGCCGCGATCATCCGCGACCTCGACCTGCTCCGGCCGATCTACGCCGAGACGGCCGCCTACGGGCACTTCGGGCGCGAGCTGCCGAACTTCACCTGGGAGCGGACCGACCGCGTCGACGCGCTGAAGGCCGCTGCCGGGATCTGACCGTCCCGCCCCGCCGCCCGGCGTACTGAACACCAGGGGATGTCGGGAAACTGTTACTTCCCGCGGGATGCATTCCACGGGAAGTAACAGTTCTCCGGGGGAAGTCTCATCCGGGCTGCCGCCGAGCGCCTCGCGCGAGAATTGCGCACAGGTCGGGTGACCGCGCGCGAGGGTGAGTTCAGGGCGCGAGAATCGCGCACGGGCGCGACCGGTGTGGCGCCCGGTTGCCGGGGCACACGGGCGTCCGTCGCTTGGGCGGCGCGTCGGAGCCGCGGTTCCGAGCGTGGAGCGTCCTCAGGGCTCCGCCGCGGCCAAGCCCTTTGACGCTCCTCGACGCCCGTGCGCTCCGGCGACCTCGCGGACCAGCGGCCGCGCTGTCCGCGGGGCCTGGGAGACTTCGCGGCGTGACGGAGCACCGGGACGACCAGGCCGATGGGCAGCTCGAGCTGCCCGGGCTGGTGCGCGCCGAGGCCCGCAAGGCCAAGTCGAAGGCCGAGAAGGCCGCCAAGGCGCCCCGGCCGGTCGACCCGGCGGAGACGCTGCCGGTGGCGCGGGTGCTCGTCGACGTGCCGCTGGCCCACCTCGACCGGCCGTTCGACTACCTGGTGCCGCGCAAGCTCGACGACCAGGTGGTCGCGGGCTCCCGGGTGAAGGTCCGGTTCGCCGGCCAGGACGTCGACGGGTTCGTCCTCGAACGGGTCGAGGCCAGCGATCACGAGGGCCGGCTCGCCCCGCTGCGCCGGGCGGTGAGCGCCGAGCCGGTGCTGCTGCCCGCGGTGGCCCGGCTCTCCGAGGTCGTCGCGGCGCGGTACGCCGGCACCCGCTCGGACGTGCTGCGGCTCGCCGTACCGCCCCGGCACGCGACCGTGGAGAAGCAGCCGTCCCCTGCGGCCGACCCGCCCGAGGTCGACCTGGCCGCGGGGGCGAAGGCCTGGTCTCCCTACGGCGACGGGTTCGTGCGGGGACTCGCCGCCGGGGAGTCCCCCCGCGCGGTGTGGTCCGCCCTCCCGGGCGCCGACTGGCCCGCTCTGCTCGCGGTCGCGGCGGCCGCGACCCTGCACGGCGGCCGGGGCGCGCTGCTGTGCGTGCCCGACCACCGCGACGTCGCCCGACTCGACGCCGCGCTCACCGCGACGCTCGGCAAGGGCCGCCACGTGGTGCTCACCGCCGACGCGGGTCCGGCGGAGCGCTACCGGGCGTTCCTGGCGGTCTCGCGGGGCGCGGCGCGCTGCGTGATCGGCACCCGTGCCGCGGCCTTCGCACCCGTGCGCGACCTCGGCCTGGTGGCGCTGTGGGACGACGGGGACGACCTCTACGCCGAGCCGCGGGCGCCCTACCCGCACACCCGCGAGGTGCTGCTGCTGCGCGCCCGCGAGGAGGGTTGTGCCGTGCTCGTCGGCGGCTTCGCCCGGACCGTCGAGGCGCAGTACCTCGTCCGCACCGGCTGGGCCGCCGAGCTCGTCGCCGACCGTACGACGCTGCGCGCGGCGGCACCGCTCGTGTCCATCACCGGGGCCACCGACAAGGAGCTCGAGCGCGACCCGCTGGCCCGGTCGGCCCGGCTCCCGAAGTCGGCCTTCGAGGCGATCCGGGCCGGGCTGCAGCAGGGACCGGTCCTGGTGCAGACCCCCCGGCACGGCTACGCGACCAGCCTCGCCTGCGACCGGTGCCGCACCCCGGCGCGGTGCCGGACGTGCCACGGGCCGCTCCACCTGCCCGCGCCGCAACAGCCGCCGACCTGCCGCTGGTGCGGCACGCCCGAGCCGCAGTGGGCCTGCCCG
>JBQCEF010000225.1:0-3892 GCA_051960495.1 Nocardioides sp.
GGGGCGTGCACGGAGACGTTCTCGCCGAGCTTGCCGGCCAGCCACGGCGCCACCGCCCCGCCGGAGAACCGGACGAAGGAGTACGCCGACGACGCCACCGGACGCTCGACCGGCGCCGCGCCCATGACCGCCTCGGTGATCAAGGTGTTGTTGATGCCGAGGAACGCGCCGGCCACGATGATGCCGAGCACGAGGACGGTCTTGTCCTCGGTGAACACCGCCATCGCCGCGAGGTCGGCAGCGAACAGCGCCAGCGACCCGAGGATCGTCGGGACGGTCCCGAACCGCTTCTGCAGCCACGGAGCCGCCACGACCGACGTGAACGCGAGCAGCACGCCCCAGCCGAAGAAGACCCAGCCCACCTGCGAGGCGCTCATGTCCAGCGGGAACGGCGCGAACGCGAGCAGCGTGAAGAAGCCCATGTTGTAGAACAGCGCGGTCAGCGCGATCGTCAGCAGGCCCGGGTAGCGCAGGGCACGAAATGGGTCCGCCAGTGAGGTCTTGCGCGGCGCGGGCGGTGTCTTGGGCAGGAAGAACGCCGTCGCGACGAGCGCGATGGCCATCAGCACCGCGACACCGAAGAACGGCCCGCGCCAGGAGATGGATCCGAGCTGGCCGCCCACGATCGGGCCGGTGGCGATGCCCAGGCCCAGCGCCGCCTCGAACAGGATGATCGCCTGCGCGACCGAACCGCTCGCCGAGGAGACGATCGTGGCCAGCGCCGTCGCGATGAAGAGCGCGTTGCCCAGTCCCCACCCGGCCCGGAACCCGACGATCGCCCCGACGGTGTCGGAGGCGCCGGCCAGTGCGGAGAACACGATGATCAGGACGAGTCCGCTGATCAGCGTGCGCTTCGCGCCGATCCGGCTCGACACGACGCCGGTGATCAGCATGGCGACGCCCATAACGGCCATGTAGCTGGTGAACAGCAGCGACACCTGGCTCGGCGAGGCGCCCAGCTCGTCGGCGATCGGCTTGAGGATCGGGTCGACGAGGCCGATGCCCATGAAGGCGATCACGCAGGCGAAGGCGACGGCCCACACGGCGCGCGGCTGCTTGAGGATCGAGGTCTGCTCGGTCACGAGGTTCCTTCTTGCGGTTGGAGGAGGTGCTGCAGGAGTCGTACGGCGGCCTCGACGTCCACGACGTCGTGACACGGGTCTGCGGCCAGACGTTCGAGCAGCACGTCGCTGATCCGCCGGCGCGACTCGGCCAGTACGTCGGCGCCGGCCTCAGTGAGCTCGACGATCGACGCGCGTGCGTCGTACGGGTGAGGCGACTTGCGCGCCCAGCCGTTGTCGACGAGGTGACGCACCGCCCCGGACATGGTCGGCTGGGAGCAGCGGTCGGCCTGCGCCAGCTCACCGACCCCGGCCGGTCCGACCTCGTCGAGGAGTGAGAGCAGCCGCAGGGTCGCCGCCGGGACGGCGATGTCGCTGACGCGGCTCGTCGCGCGCCCCAGCCGGGCGCTGTAGGTCACCAGCGCCGTCGCGGCCTGAGCGGCGGCGTTCGGGCTTGATTGGCTCACCCAACCAATTTACATAGGGCCCCTATGTATGTCACGGCCAAGACGTGCGATCCGCATCACGCGACGAGCGCCTCACGCGCGACGGAGAGGTCATTCACGAAGGCCTCCAGGTCCGCGTCGCGGTTGCGGGAACGAAGCACCGACGACGGATGCACCGTGGCCAGCGTCCAGTCGGGCGGATGGCGCAGGCCGGGCCCGTCGGGCCAAGGACGCAGCTGTCCCCGCGCCGCACCCACCCGGAAGGACGCACCGAACACGGACTGCCCGGCGGTGGCTCCGAGTAGGACCACTCCGCGCGGCCGCACCAGCTCGAGCTCGGCGAGCAACCACGGCTGGCAGGCCGCGACGTGCACGCGACCCGGCGACTTGTGGATCCGCTGCTTGCCACGCGTGCCGTAGAACCGGAAGTGCGTCACGGCGTTCGTGCGGAACACTGTGTCGGGAGCCAGCCCGGCGGACTCCAATGCCGCGTCGAGCAGGCGACCGGCCGGTCCCACGAAGGGCTCGCCTGCCAGGTCCTCGCGATCACCCGGCTGCTCACCGACGACGACCAGCGGTGCGCTCAGCGGTCCCTCACCGACCACGGCCTGCGTGGCGTCGCGGTAGAGCTCGCAACCTTGGCACTCCTGGGCCGCCTCTCGCAGCGCCCGCAGGCTCAGCCGGCCCGGGACCCAACGCTCGGCACCAGGTCCGCGGGCCGGTCCCCCACCCCCCGAGCGGGGCTCAGGACTTCTTGGCGCTGGCGCGGCCACCCTTGCGGCCGGCCTCCTTCTTCTGCGCGGTGGTGCCGCCCTGCGAGGAGTCGCCACCCTTGCCGCTGGACTTGCCGCCGTGCTCGGAGGCATTCGGCGAGTTCGCGATCTTGGCGGCACGCTCCTTCGACATGCCCTTGTCCTTGAGCGCCTCGTACTGCTTCTCGTTCTTGACGTTGGCCGACTTCGACGGCATCAGGACCTCCTTGACGTGCTCCCAGAGAAGCGATCGTGGATGAGCGCCTGGTACCCGAAGCGCGGCGCGGCACGCATTCGGTGTGAGAAGGCGCCGGGTCGGCGTCCTGGGGCGTGACAAGGCGCCGGGTGGGCTCAGATCTCCTCGGGCACCATCTGGATCGCGCCGGACGGGCACTCGGCGACGCACAGCCCGCAGCCCTTGCAGTAGTCGAGGTCGATGAGGTACTTCTCCCCCGGCTTCCCGAGCTTGATCACCGCGTTGTCCGGGCAGACGCCGTAGCAGTTGTCGCAGCTGAAGCAGTTGCCGCACGACATGCAGCGCCGCGACTCGAGCAGCGCCGTCGACTCGTCGAGCCCGAGCACCACCTCGTCGAAGGTCGACTCGCGGCGTGCCCGCTCGAGCACCGGACGGTGGCTGCGCGGGGCGTCGGCGTAGTACCAGGTGTTCAAGGTGTCGTACGTCGCCAGCGCCGGCCGGGCGACCGGTTCCGGGGCCGCCCCGGAGAGCCACGCGTCGATGTTCCGAGCGGCCCGCTTGCCGTGCCCGACCGCCACCGTGACCGAGCGCTCGTAGGGCACCATGTCACCCCCGGCGAAGATGCCCGGGCACCCGGTCATCATGTCGGGGCCGACCGCGACCACGCCGTCGTCGACGACCAGCCCGGGGACGCCGTCGAGCAGGGACAGGTCGGTCTCCTGGCCCAGGGCGAGCACCAGCGAGTCGGCCTCGAGCTCCTCGACCTCACCTGTGGGCTGCGGGAAGCCGGTGTCGTCGAGCTCCATGCGCTCGACCACGAGCTTGCCCTGGTCCACCTGCTTGATCGTGGTGAGCCACTTGAACAGCACGCCCTCGTCCTCGGCCTCGGCCAGCTCCGACTCGTGGGCGGGCATCCGGTCCTGGGTGCGCCGGTAGACGACGATGGCCTCCGAGGCACCGAGCCGCTTGGCCGTCCGGGCCGCGTCCATGGCGGTGTTGCCGCCGCCGTACACCGCGACCTTCCTGCCCAGCAAGGGCTTCTCACCCGTCTCGAGTTCGCGCAGCATGCTGACGGCGTCGAGCACGTGAGCCGCCGAACCGGCGGGGATGTAGGCCCGCTTGCCCAGCTGCGCGCCGACCGCGAGGAAGACCGCGTCGTAGGAGTCCTTGAGCGCCATCAGGTCGCTGACCTTGGCGTCGAGCTCGAGCGTGACGCCCAGGTCGAGGATCCGCTGGACCTCGGCGTCGAGCACCTCGCGCGAGAGCCGGTAGCGCGGGATGCCGAAGCGCATCATCCCGCCGGGCCGCTCGCCCGCGTCGCGGATGACGACCTCGTGGCCGAGCCGGCGCAGGAAGTACGCGGCCGACAGCCCGGAGGGACCCGCACCGATGACCAGGACCCGCTTGCCGGACGGCGCCGCATCGACTCCGACGGCC
>JBQCEF010000226.1:0-2216 GCA_051960495.1 Nocardioides sp.
GGGTAGCCTGGCCGCAGGACGGTGAAAGGACGAAAGCCTCATGACCACCCTGGTGTCGGAGCAGATCGGTCAGTTCTTCCTCGACCACGACCGGATCGAGTACACCGAGTACGGCGCCGGCGACCGGTGGGTGGTGCTCATCCACGGCCAGCTGATGCCGCGCCGGATGCACCAGCCGCTCGCGCGGGCGATCGCCTCCGAAGGCTTCCACGTCGTCACCGTCGACCTCCTCGGCCACGGGCGCTCCGACCGCCCGGTGGACCCCAAGGAGTACTCGATGACCGCGTTCGGCGAGCAGGTCGTCGCGCTGCTGGACCACCTCGGGGCGGCGCAGGCGGTCATCGGCGGCACGTCGCTCGGCTCCAACGTGTCGCTCGAGGTCGCCGACCTCGCCCCCGACCGGGTCCGCGGGCTGCTGCTGGAGATGCCGGTCCTCGACAACGCGCTCGAGGCCGGCCTGGTCGCCTTCGGGCCGCCGATGTTCCTGGCGCGGTTCTGCCCGATCTCGATCACGGCGCTGAGCAAGGTCACCCGGATGGTGCCGCGGGGGATCGTGCCGTTCTGGTTCGGCGTCGCCCTCGACACCCTCAACCAGCAGCCCGCGCCGATGGCCGCCGCCATGCACGGGATCTTCTTCGGCCGCATCGCGCCGCCGAGCCGCCGCCGCAAGCAGATCCAGGCGCCGGCGATGGTGGTCGGGCACCCGCGCGACCCGATCCACCCGTGGGCGGACGCCGAGATGCTGGCCGCGGAGATGCCGAACGCGCGCTTCGTCGCCGCTCGCGGCATCCTCGAGTGGCGGCTGCGGCCCGAGCGGCTCAACGCCGAGGCGGTCGACTTCATCGCGTCGTGCTGGCGCTCCGGCGCGCGCCGCCGGAACACCGCCCGCCGGTAGGCTCGCGACAGACCCACCTCGACGAAGGGTGAAGCGCGTGCTCAGGTTCTCCTCCGGTGCCGCGTCGCACGTGGGGCTCGTCCGTGACCACAACGAGGACGCCGGCTTCGCAGGCCCTTACGTGCAGCTGGTGGCCGACGGCGTGGGCGGTGCTGCCGCCGGGGAGGTCGCCTCCGCGACCACGGCGTACGTCGTGAGCGCTATGGCGGCGGCGCGGCCGGCGGCCGACCCGGTCCGGCTCCTCACCGACGCCGTGGCCGAGTCGCACCGGCAGCTGCGGCGCGGCGTCGCGGACGACCCGGCGCGCGCCGGCATGGCGACGACCCTGACCGCACTGCTGGCCCGTCACGAGCGGGTCACCGTCGTCCACGTCGGGGACTCCCGCGCCTACCTGCTGCGCGACCACCGCCTGAGCCGGCTCACCTCCGACGACACGTTCGTGCAGGCCCTCATCGACCAGGGCCGGCTCACGCCGGACGACGCGAAGACCCACCCGTACCGGTCGGTGGTCCTGAAGTCGGTCAACGCCGACCAGGCGCCCGAGCCGGCCGTGTGGAGCCTCGACGTCGCCCCGGGGGACCGCCTGCTGGTGTGCAGCGACGGGCTGTCCGACCTCGTCGACGACAGCCGCATCGAGGCGCTGCTCCGGGCGTCCGATCCGGACGAGGCGGCGGCCGCGCTCGTCGAGGCGGCGCTCGCCGCGGGCGGTCGCGACAACGTCACGTGCCTGGTGACGGACCTCGTCGACGGCCCCGCCGTCTGCCCGGACGGCCGGCACCTCGGCACGATGCGCGACCCCTACCTGGTCGTCGACCCGGCGGCGGTCCGCGCCGACCTGACCGCCTGAGGCGTGCCGGGGCGCCTTCCCTTCGTGTCCGGGGGACAATGGCGGCGTGGGGCTCTACCGTGACGAGGCGATCGTGCTGCGCACCCAGAAGCTGGGTGAGGCGGACCGCATCATCACGCTGCTCACCCGCGGCACCGGCCGGGTGCGCGCGGTGGCCAAGGGGGTACGACGCACCAGCTCCCGGTTCGGCTCGCGGCTCGAGCCGTTCACCCACGTCGACCTGCAGCTCGCGGAGGGCCGCTCCCTCGACGTGGTGACCCAGGCCGAGACGCTCAGCCCGTTCGGCGGGCGGATCGGCTCGGACTACGAGCGCTACACCGCCGGCACGGTGATGCTCGAGACCGCCGAGCGGCTCGTCACCGAGGACAAGGAGCCGGCCCTGCAGCAGTTCCTGCTGCTCGTCGGCGCGCTGCGCGCGATGTGCGAGACCGGCCGGCCGCCCAGCCAGGTGCTCGACTCGTTCCTGCTCCGCTC
>JBQCEF010000227.1:0-13299 GCA_051960495.1 Nocardioides sp.
TCGACCGCGGACATGCAGCAGGGGCGGGACCTGGGAGGGGTCCCGCCCCTGCTTCCCCTCATGCCGAGACCCGGGTCGAGGAGGGCGTCGGCAAGTCGTCGGCGGTCGGCTACCCGACCGGCACCGCGATCCGCTGGCCCACGTCGAGGCCCGCGTCGGACAGGGCGTTGAGCTCCTGGATCCGGTGCACCATCTCGCGGGTCTCGCCGGGCGCGGCGACCTCGGCGGCGATGTTCCACAGCGTGTCGCCCTCGTCGACCATGACGGTCCGGGTCGGGACCGGCTGGCCGGCCTCGCCGGTGGCGGCCGACGTGGAGCCGAACACCGTCAGCGCCGCCAGCACCAGACCCAGGAACAGCAGGGTCAGGGCGAGACGTCCTCGACGGGTGAGCCGGACCGCTGGGGCGGGACGGGCCTCCGCACGCACCGCACGACCGCGGGGGGCGGTGTAACCGGGGCTGATCGCGAAGCTGCTCATCTGTGACCTCCTGGGGCGGGAACCGGTCGTCGTTTCCATGACCTGAGTTCTACGGAATCCCACCGACAGTTTTCGGATCCGGCCCGAGGACCGGTCGAATAACTGTTCGATCGAACACGTGTACGAAGTTAGAGCACGTGTTCGAATGATTCAAGCACCGAGCGAACAAATGTTCGAACGGCGTGTCGTGTCGTCCCGGTCGGGAGGCGGCCCGCGAGGAGACCAGCCGGTCAGCCCGCCACGGAGTCGGCCCGGCGCTGCACCACCCGGTGCCCGAGCCGCTCGAAGAGCTTGAACACGCCGGCCGAGCGCGACGGCGCGATGTTGCCGACGCGGATCAGCGGGCCGCGCCAGGCCGGGATCGTGCGGATGACCCGCCGCGTGCCGATCATCGCCACGGCCTGCTCTGCCACCTCGTCGACGCTCAGCAGCCGCCCACCGGAGTGCACCAGCGCCCTGGCGCCGTGGTGGCGCATCACCTTGACCATCTCGGTGTCCACCCCGTCGGGCAGCACGGCGTGCACCCGGATCCGGCGTGGCAGCTCGAGCGAGGTGCTCCCGGTCAGCGAGACGACCGCGGCCTTGGTGGCGGCGTACACCGACAGCCCAGGCACCGGGCCGATGCCCGACGCGGACGCGATGTTGACGACGTCGCCGCTCCCCTCCCCGAACGCCCCGATCGCGGCACGCATCCCCCAGATGACGCCGAGCAGGTTGATGCCGACGAGGCGCTGCACGGACTCCGAGCTCAGGTCCACCAGCGTGCCGTCGTCGCCGACGCCGGCGTTGTTGACCCAGACCGCGAGCCGCCCGTGCCGCGCCGCGGCCTCGGCGACGGCCGCGTGCGACGCCTCGTCCCGGACGTCCTGGTGAAGGCCCTCGACGGCGCCGATCTCCTCGGCGGTACGACGGGCGGCCTCACCGTCGACGTCGGTGACGACCACGTCGTACCCACGCCGCACGAGCAGCTGTGCGACGGCGCGCCCGATCCCGCGCCCGGCCCCCGTGACCACTGCGACGTTGTTCATGGCGCGAAGCAAACCACGACACGCCGTTCGAACAGGTGTTTGAACCAAGGGCCGGATCAGCACTACGGTTGCAGCACCCGGTCCCGGGACGAGCACAGGCGAGAGAGGCACACCATGGCAGGCAAGAGCACCAAGGTCTCCGAGCTCCCCGACGGCCCTCCCGACGCCACGGGGCTGACCCCCCGTCAGCAGCGCGTGCTGACTGTCATCAAGGACTCGATCGAGCGCAAGGGCTACCCGCCGAGCATGCGCGAGATCGGCGAGCGGGTCGGCCTGACCAGCTCCTCCTCGGTGGCGCACCAACTGCGCATGCTCGAGGAGAAGGGGTACATCAAGCGCGACCCGCACCGGCCGCGGGCGCTGTCGGTCTACTCCCCCGGTGAGACCGAGGGCGACGCCGAGGCGACCGGGATCGACGAGACCGGCATCGGGGACGCCCGCCCGGCCGCCAACTACGTGCCGCTGGTCGGCCGGATCGCCGCCGGCGGTCCGATCCTCGCCGAGGAGCGCGTCGAGGAGGTCTTCCCGCTGCCCAAGACGCTGGTCGGCGACGGCACGCTGTTCCTGCTCGAGGTCGCCGGCGACTCGATGATCGACGCCGCGATCTGCAACGGCGACTACGTCGTGATCCGCCAGCAGCCGACCGCCGAGAACGGCGAGATCGTGGCCGCGATGATCGACGGCGAGGCCACCGTCAAGACGTTCCAGCGCAAGAACGGCCAGGTCTGGCTGCTCCCCCACAACGACGCCTACGAGCCGATCGACGGCACCCACGCCACGATCCTCGGCAAGGTGACGGCGGTGCTGCGCCGGGTCTGATCCCGGCGCCGGAGGGCTGCTGACGTCCTCAACCGAGGTTGTTCGTCGCCATCCAGTCCAGCACGTATACAGCGACGTACGCGATGCACGTCAGCGCAGAGAGCGCGACCGCGACGGTGCCCGCTGTGCCCTTCGTGTGCCGGCCGGCGATCAGGCCGCCGACGGCGATCGGCAGCACCAGACCAGACCAGAACACGAAGGCCACCGTGGCGGCCCCGAGGAGGCCGAGGGCCAGGGCGATGCCCGGCGCCGACGGCTGACGAAGCGCCCGAGGAAGCACCAAGCCGAAGACGACTCCGGTGGCGACCAGCGTGATCGCCGCCGGGATCAGCATTTCCCCGGGGTGGTGCTCGGCGCCGGGCGTGCCGTCCGCGAAGGTCCCGAACGCGATAGCCGCGAACGACGCCACCACCGTGGCTGCGGCAGGGAACAGGAGCGAGTCGCGGTCCCGGACGGCGGGGGCTGTGGTGGTCATGACAGGGGTCCTTTCAGAGAGTGGAACCGACGCCTTCACGGTCCGCCCCCAGCCCCGGTGTGCGCTTCGCCCGGCCGCATGATCTTCCGGTCATCCTCAGGAGTGACCCCGAGTCACCCGGTGCGGTTCTACTCTCGACAGGTGACCACTGTTCGTGAGCTCACGAACCGCCATGGTGACGCCGTGCTCGGGACGGTGCTCGCCGGGCTTGCCGCCGCCGAGCTACTCGGCACCGCCGGGGCCGACCGCTACCCAGCGGTGGCGTGTGCCGCAGTCGCCGGGGTGGGGTTGTCGCTGCGCTGCAAGGCCCCCGTCGCGGGCTTTCTGGTGACCTGGGCCGGTCTCTTCGGCGTCGGTCACTTCGTACCCGACTGGGCCGACGGATCGATTGCCTTCCTCGTCTTCTTCTTCGTCTCGCTCTACTCGGTCGGCGCGAACACGCGTGGTCGCACCGCCTGGTTGGCGGGCGTCCTGGTCGCCGTCGGAGTCGGACTGTTCACGGCCTTCGACCAGGACGCGTTCCACGTGGGCGACGTGGTGTTCGCGACGTTCTTCGTGGGCGGACCCTTCGCTGCCGGCGTCGCCATGAGAACGCGCCGCGAACGCGAGCGCGCACTGGTCACCGAGACAGAGCAGGCCGTGGCCCGCGAACGCGCTCGGATCGCGCGTGAGCTGCACGACGTGGTCGCGCACGCCATCTCGGTCACCGTGGTGCAGGCCCGCGGCGGCCGGGCCATGCTGGGGCGCGACAATGACGCCGTACGTCGAGCGTTCGACGCGATCGAGCAGACCAACACCGCCGCCCTGAGCGACATGAGGAGGCTGCTCGCCGTCCTCCGGGACACCGACGGACCTGGGGACGGCCGCGCCGCACCGCAACCGAGCATGGCCAACCTCGACGGCCTGGTGGAGCAGGTCCGGGGCGCCGGGCTTCCGGTCGATCTAGAGGTGACCGGCGAGCCGATCGCCGTGCCTCCTGGCGTCGACCTGTCCGCCTACCGGATTGTCCAGGAGGCATTGACCAACGTGATCAAGCACGCCGGCGCGACGGCCAGGGCTCGGGTGCAGGTGCGCTACTCCAACGACGCGTTGGCACTGACCGTCACCGACGACGGCATCGGCCGGTCAGCCGAGGGCGACGGCGCCGGACGGGGTCTGATTGGAATCCGGGAGCGAGTCGCCGTGGTCGGCGGCCGTGTCGAGGCGGCTCCTGCCCCCGACGGCGGCTTCACCGTCACGGTGCACCTGCCCTACGCGTTCGCGCCCGAGCACGGCGGCGAGACGGTGCGTCCGTGACCGTCCGGGTGGTGATCGCCGACGACCAGCAGCTCGTTCGCACCGGGCTGCGGATGATCCTCGCCGCCGAGGAGGAGATCGCCGTGGTCGGTGAGGCCGCAGACGGCGCCGAGGCGGTTGACGTCTGCCGCCGGGAGCGACCCGACGTGGTGCTGATGGACGTCAGGATGCCCGGGGTCGACGGCATCGACGCCACTCATGAGCTGACCGTGGACCCGAACGGGCCCCGCGTGCTGGTGCTCACGACGTTCGATCTCGACGACGTGGTGTACGACGCCCTCCGCGCCGGCGCCAGCGGCTTCCTGCTGAAAGACGCTCCCGAGGAGCGGCTCGTCACCGCCATCCGGGTCGTCGCCGAGGGTGGCTCGCTGTTCGCCCCCTCGGTCACCCGCCGGCTGATCGAGGACTTTGCCCGCCGCGACGCCCGGCGGCCAGCGCCGAACCTCGAGTCGCTCACCGACCGGGAGACCGAGGTGCTTCGCCAGGTGGCCCGCGGGCTCTCGAACGCCGAGATCGCGGCCGAATTGTTCGTCAGCGAGAACACCGTCAAGACCCACGTCGCCCGTGTGCTGATGAAGCTCGGCCTCCGGGACCGGGTGCAGGCCGTGGTGCTGGCCTACGAGTCCGGGCTGGTCAGCTCGACGAGCAGCAGCGGTCCCCCGTCGTAGCGGCCGCCGTCGATCGCGACGACCAGCCCGTCGGCATACGCGATCGGTCCCTCGATCTCGTGCGAGGGCTGGTCGGTGAGGGTGCCGATGATGCTGTGGCCGTGCACGATGCACCGCCCGCCCAGCTGCCCGAGCATGTCCTCGGCGGCGCGCTGCCCGTCGCCGTGCGCGAAGTCGTAGCGGCTGGTCAGCGTGGCGAACACCTCCCACAGCGCCTCGGCGTCGTCGTCGGCCAGCAGGTCGGTGACGGTGGAGTTGATCTCCCCGACCGACTCGCCCCACTCGAGGTAGTCGGTGGTGTCGGAGTGCATCAGCAGGTAGCCGCCGTGGCGCGCGACGACCGGCAGCGAGCGCAGCCAGTCGACGTGCTCGTCGGTGAGCCGCTGCTGGTCGACGACCCGACCGCCGTTGATCTCCCAGACCTCGCCGAAGCGGCTATCGGGGAAGAGCCGGTAGCCGAGCGCCAGCGCCTCGTGGTTGCCCATCAGCATGTGCACCTGCTCGGGCGCCTGCCGCTGCAGCGCCATCACCAGGTCGATCACGCCGACGCCGTCGGGGCCGCGGTCGAGCAGGTCGCCGAGAACCCACAGCTGCGCATCCCCTCCCGTCCACGAGCCGGAGGCGTCGATGAGGGCCGCGTCGGTCAGCGAGGACCGCAGGTCGTCGACGTACCCGTGGATGTCCGAGACCACGAAGAGGGATGCCATGGCGCCATCCTGTCAGCCGCCGCCGTCCGACCGTGAGCCACGCCACGGCCGGGGCGACACGTGGTTGAACGTCCGGTGAACGAAGGTTCGTCGCCGTCACCACCGGGAACCTCGTTCGTTGTGTCCCCCGTGACCTCGAACCACCAGGACCTGCAGGCGTCCGCGCCCGTGACCATCGACCGGCGCTCGTTGATCGCGGCCGGCGCCGTCGGGGCGGGAGCCCTCGCGCTGGGAGTGCCGCGCACGGCGTACGCCGACCCCGGCGCCCGTCGCTACTTCGCGCACGGCGTCGCCTCCGGCGACCCGCTCCCCCGCAGCGTGCTGCTATGGACCCGCGTCACGCCGACGCCGGCCGCGACACCCGGGTCGGGCCGCGGCCCGGCCGTGACCGTCCGCTGGCAGGTGGCTCGCGACCGAGCGTTCCGCCACGTCATCGCGCACGGTACGACGCGCACCGACGCGCGCCGCGACCACACCGTGAAGGTCGACGCCGCCGGCCTGGAGCCGGCCACGACGTACTACTACCGGTTCGCCTGCGACGGGGTCACCAGCCGGACCGGCCGCACCCGCACCGCTCCGGCCCACGACGCGTCGCCCGACAACCTGCGGTTCGGCGTGGTCTCCTGCGCGAACCTGCAGGCCGGCTGGTTCTCCGCCTACCGCCACCTCGCGGCGCGCGACGACCTCGACGCGGTGATCCACCTCGGCGACTACCTCTACGAGTACGCCCCCGGCCAGTACGGCTACGGGCAGTCCGACAAGGACATCCGGCCGCACGAGCCGCCGCGGGAGATGGTCTCGCTCGCGGACTACCGGCAGCGGCACGCGCAGTACAAGCGCGACGCCGACCTGCAGGACCTGCACGCCGCCCACCCGGTCATCGCGACCTGGGACGACCACGAGGTCGCCAACGACCAGTGGCGCCGCGGCGCGGAGAACCACCAGCCCGCCGAGGGCCGCTACCTCGTACGACGCCGCCGCGCGCATCGTGCCTACGACGAGTGGATGCCGGTCCGGATGGGTGGCACCACCGACCTGCGCGACGGCACGCGGCTGTTCCGCCGGCTGCGCTTCGGCACGCTGGCCGAGCTGAGCATGCTCGACCTGCGCAGCTACCGGTCGCGGCAGGCCGCCCAGGTCCAGCCGCCGGTCCCCTCCGCCGACGCGGCCGTGAGCGACCCCGACCGCACCATCACCGGCGACCGGCAGATGGCCTGGCTCAAGGACTCGCTGGCCCGCGACACAGCGCAGTGGAAGCTCGTCGGCAACCCGGTGATGATCGCGCCGGTGGTGTTCCCGCCGACCGTGCACGAGCTGACCGGGCCGATCAACGACGTCACCGGCCTGCTGCCCGAGGACGGCCTGCCCTACAACGTCGACCAGTGGGACGGCTACACCGCCGACCGGCGCGAGCTGTTCGGCTTCCTCGCCGACCACGGCATCACCGACACGGTGTTCCTCACCGGCGACATCCACTCGGCCTGGGCCTGCGACCTGCCCCTTGATGCCGGCACCTATCCGGCGAGCCCGTCGGTGGCGACCGAGTTCGTCGGCACCAGCGTCACGAGCAACAACCTCAAGGACATGACCGGCTCGCCGTCGCGCACCACCAGCCTCGCGGTGGAGGCCGCGATCCAGGCGGCGAACCGGCACGTGAAGTACCTCGACTTCGACGACCACGGCTACTCGGTGCTCGACGTGACCAGCAGGAGGACCCAGATGGACTACTACGTGATCGGCGACCGGGCGGACCGGAACGCCGGGGCGTCCTGGAGCGCCTCGTGGGCGACCGACGCCAACACCCAGCGGGTGCACGCCGTCGACGGGCCGGTGGCGTGATGGCGGGCGGTGGGATCCCGACAGGCTCGACCTCCCGGACTGCGACGGCTCCGGAGCTGAGCCGCCGTCGGTTCCTCCAGGTCGGCGCGGCCTCCGGAGCGGCCCTGGTCCTCTCCAGCGCGATCGGCGCCCCGTCGTACGCCAAGGGCCGGAAGCGGGTCTACGTCCTCGTCGTCGACGGCTGCAAGCCGGGCGAGATCACCGTCGAGCGGACGCCCCGGCTCGCGGCGCTGCGCGACCACGGCACCAGCTTCCCGCGGGCGCGGTCGATGCCGGTGATGGAGACCATCCCCAACCACGTGATGATGATGACCGGCGTACGCCCGGACCGAAGCGGCGTGCCGGCCAACTCCGTCTACGACCGCGACGAGTCGGTCGTGCGCGACCTGGACCGCGCCACCGACCTGCGCTTCCCGACGGTCATCGAGCGGCTCAACCGGCACGGCTTCACGACCGGGACCGTGCTGTCGAAGGAGTACCTCTACGGCATCTTCGGCGACCGGGCGACCCACCGCTGGGAGCCGGCGCCGGTCGTGCCGGTCAGCGGGCACGCGCCCGACCAGTTCACGATGGACGCCGCGCTGGCGATGGTAGAGCAGTTCGACCCCAACCTGGTCTTCGTCAACCTCGGCGACTGCGACCGGGTCGGCCACGCGGACCTGACGGGTACGACGCTGCGCGCGGCCCGGACCGCCGCGCTGACCACCGCAGACACGCAGGTCGGCCGGTTCGTGGACATGCTGAAGTCCAGCGGGCGCTGGGAGAGCTCGGTGGTGATCGTGCTCGCGGACCACTCGATGGACTGGTCGCTGCCGGGCGCGATCGTCAGCCTGGCGCCGGTGTTCGACGCCGATCCCCTGCTCGCCGGCCACGTGCAGATCGCCGACAACGGCGGTGCGGACCTGCTCTACTGGACCGGCCCGGCCGCCCGGCGCGACGAGGCCGTCGCTCGGATGCGAACGCTCGCCGAGGCGACCGAGGGCGTGCTGGCCGTGCACGACCCGGCCGACCTACGGCTGGGCGCCCGGGGCGGCGACCTGGTCGCCTACTGCAAGGCGGGCTGGCGGTTCAGCGACCCCGACCAGTGGTCGAACCCGATCCCCGGCAACCACGGCCACCCGGCCACGAGGCCGATCCCGTTCTTCCTCACCGGCGGCTCGCCGCTGGTCGCTCGCGGGGTTTCGCGGACGGCGCGCGCCAAGACGATCGACGTGGCGCCGACGGTGGGCGCGGTGTTCGGGCTCACCGAGCCACGGGGTGGCTACGACGGCCGCTCCCGCCTCTGACATCTCAACGGACCGAAGCCGACGCTTCAGCGGACGGGAACCGACGGCTCAACGGGCGGAACCTGACGCCTCAACGGGTGATGGAGAAGGCGTCCTGGAACGAGCCGGTCGAGGCGACGTACCGGGCGTCGATCCGGTCCGGGGTCACGTGGAAGGTCGTGTAGCCGGTCGTGCTGTCGTCGAGCGTGACGAAGTACGGCGCGTCCGGGGCCCGCCGGTCCAGCCCCGACTCGCGACCCCCGAACCGGCCCGAGGTCACCTGGACCGTGCCGGCGCCGCGCGTGTAGGTCCCGTCGGCCCCGTCGTCGACGACGCAGGCGGCGTCGTACCGACCCGAAGGCACACGCGGGCAGGCGGCCGACAGCGCGAGCTGCTTGCTGCGCTCGTAGACGTGGTTGTGCCCGTTGACGACCACGTCGACGCCGAGCCGCAGCAGCAGCGTGTGCACGGCGTGCCCGGACGAGCAGCCGGGGTGGTCGGTGCCGGTGGAGAGGCACGGGTAGTGCGCGGTCACGATCACCCAGCGGCCGGCCGCCTGGGCGTGCCGGACCTGTCGCTTGAGCCACTTCCGGTCCGGCGTCCCGGCGCGGTAGTCGTAGCGGTGGCCGCCGGCCGGGATGTTCGGCGCGATGTTGATGACCGTCGCGATCGGGTCGGTCCGCGGGTAGTCGAACGCGTACTGACGGGCGTAGCTCCCCCGCGAGTCGAGCCGGTCCGGCAGGCAGCGGGCGAAGTGCGCGATCCGGCCGTCGGGCCCGTGGTCGCCCTCGTGGTTGCCGACCAGCAGCTCGAACGGGAAGCCCGCGCCCTTGCGGGGCAGCCGCTTCTTCACGTAGCGGCACCAGGCGCGGTCGGTCGGGGTCTGGTCGTAGTCGAGGTCGCCCACCGCCACGAAGAACTCGGCGTCCGACGCTTCGAGCAGCCGCAGGCTCGCCGCCGTCTCGCGGGTCGCCCCGAGGTCGCCGGCCGCGGCGAAGCTGAACCCGGGCGTCGCGCCGGTCGTCACCGCGCGCTGCCGCTCCCCCGGACCCGGCGAACCGCCCTGGCAGCCCGCAAGCACCGTGACGAGGGCGACGAGCACCGAGAGCAGGACGAAGCGCGGCCGAGGCATGCCATCGACGTTACAGCCCCGCGACGGTCATCCCGCACCGACGACACCGCTGCGCCGCGCCCACGCCGCCGCCTCGACGCGGCTCGACGTGCCGGTCTTGCGCAGCAGGTTGGAGACGTGCACGCTCACCGTCTTCTCGCTGATGAACAGCGAGGACGCGATCTCGCCGTTGGAACGCCCGGCCACCAGGTGGGCGAGCACCTCCTTCTCGCGCCTGGTGAGCCCATCGCCAATCCCGTCGTGGTGGCCGTCCACCTGCTCGGGGAGGACCGGCTCCGCCAGCGTGATCCGCGCCGACGCCGCGACCTCGGCGACCTCGTCCCGCAGCCGTAACGCGCCCATCTCCTCGGCCATGACGTGCGCCTCGCGCAGCAGCGCGGCTCCCTCCCGCCGGTTGCGTACGACGAGCAGCGCCTCGGCGAGCCGCAGCCGGGCCTCCGCCGCGACGAACCGCAGCCCCGCGGCGTCGGCGAGCGGGATCGCCGCGCGCCACCGGTCCGCCTCGTCCGGATCGGCCAGGCAGCGAGCCACCTCCGCGGTGTGCAGCGCCTCGACCGCCCGCTGCACCGGGTCGCGGTCCCCACCGGCGAACGCCGGGACCGGGCACCGGGCGCGCAGCTCGTGGATCTGGTCCAAGGCGGGGCGGCGCTGCGACCTCGGGAGCGCAGTCGCGGCGCGCGCGGCCCACAGCAGGAGGGTGTCGCCGTACTTCGGCTCGACCAGGCTGTGCGCCTCCACGGTCCGCTCCAGCACGTCGAGCGCCTCCCGAGGGCGACCTCTGGCCAGCAGGTACTCCGCCCAGACGCCGGGGCCGTGCATGCCGGGGAAGTCCTCGAAGTGATCCGCCTTCTCGCGCAGCCACTGCAGGTGCGTGGCGGCCTCCTCGAGGTCGCCGGTGCGCACCCCGATCACCACGGCGATCTCGCGGGCCTGCAGGCCGGTGATGCCGGCAGGTCGGATCGCGAGCACGTCGCGCAGGATCGCCCGAGCCTCCCGCAGCCTCCCCAGCGGAAGCATCCCGCTGGCGGCGTAGACACCGAGCAGCGCGGTCAGCGTCGAGTAGCTCAAGCCGCGCGCGTAGGCCTGCAGCAGCAGGTCGACCGCCGCCTCGAGCCGGCCCTGGTTGTCCAGCACGTTGTAGAGCGAGATCGAGGCAAAGCCCACGTAGTCGTCGCGGTCAGCCTCGTGCGCCAGGCGGAGCGACTCCCGACCGAGCTCCTCCGCGTCGTCGGCGTCCATGCGCACGGTGGCCAGCGCGCTCAGCGCGAACGACCGGGTCGCCGGATCGCCGCTACGACCGGCCACCTCAGCCGCCTCCTGCGCATGGGCCACGGCCGCAGCGCACTCCCCCTGCCACAGCTCCGCGTCGGCGAGATCGGCCAGCGCGAGCGCGTACTCCTCACTGTCGGGGGCGGCCGCGCTGAGCTCGACGGCCCGCCTCATCCCGGCCAACGACGGCCCGGCCCGTCCGCCCTCGCTGAAGCTTCTCTGGGCGCGCAGCCGGATCACCCGCGCCGCGACGAGCGGGTCCTGCTCCTCGTCCAGCAGGGTCAGGGCGCGGTCGAGCTGCTCCAGAGCCCCGGTCAGGTCCCCGCAGTGCCGCATGCTCTCCGCGGACTCGCTGAGCAGGGCCGCGAGCGACCCGTACGGGCTGCGGATCTCCTCGGACACCTCGGGCCAGAGGTCGCAGGCCTGCCGGAGCAGCACGGAGGCTTCCGGGTGGCGGTGCGCCTCGGTCGCCTCCGCGGCGGCGGCCAGGCACATCTCGAACGACTCGTCGTACATCCCCGCACCTGCGTGGTGCAGCGCCAGGTCGGTGCGCGACCGGAGGTTGCTCGGGTCGGCGGAGAGCACCCGGACGAAGGCGGCGTGCAGGTCGCGGACCTCGGCGGGCAGCAGCGTGGAGTAGAGCACGTCGGACAGCAGCGGGTGCCGGAACCAGACCAGGCCGCCAGGCTCGAGCTCGACCACCCCGGCGTCCGCTGCCTCGCGCAGGGCCGCCGCCACGTCGGCCCCGCCCGCCACCTCGGCGAGCACCCCGGGGTCCACGGGCCGCCCGGAGATCGCGAGCACCTGGGTGACCCCCCGGGCCCGTGGAGTCAGGCTGTGCCAGCGAGCCAGCAGCGCGGTGCGCAACGCGTCCGGGATGTCCGCGGGCAGCGCGTCGGCGGCCGGGTCGACGTCCCGGGCCAGCAGCTCGGTGAGGTAGGCGTTGCCCCCGGACCTGTCCCACACCTCGTGCAGCAACCGTGTCGCCGGCGGCTTGCCCCACAGCTGGGTGAGCTGCTCGGCGGTCTCCTCGAGCGTGAGCCGGTCCAGGGGCAGGTCGACGACGCCGGGCAGCCGCAGCATGTCGGCCAGCCAGCCCCACAGCGGGTGGCCGTCGGGGATCCCCACGTCGCGGTAGGTCACCAGCAGTGCGACGGGCTGCGGGCGCCGCCCGGCGATCAGGTAGGCAAGCGCGTCCAGCGAGCTGATGTCGGCCCACTGCAGGTCGTCGATGACCAGGACGACGGGGCCCTGCGCGGCCAGGTGGGCGACCGCCCGGTCGATCACGTGCAGCGCGGACACCGGTGCGGCGGCGTCGCGGTCGCCGTACAAGGGGCCGAGGTCGAGCCCCGCGTCGGAGTGCCCCTCGGCGAGCCACCCCTCGAAGGCGGAGAGGAAGGGAAGGTACGGCGAGGCGCCCGCACCGAACCGCAGGCAACGCGCGAACAGCACGGTGTGCCCCGACGCCCGCCCCCGGTCGGCCACCGAGCTGACCAGCAGCGTCTTGCCCACGCCCGGCTCCCCGTGCACGAGCACCGTGCACGGTTCACCCATGACGGACGCCCCGACCACCCGTCGCAGGAGCTCACGCTCCCGCGCTCGCCCGGCGATGCGGGCCGCCTCACCCCACGCGGCAGGCCCCATACCCCCACTGTGCCGAGGCGCGGCGTGGGTGTCTCTAGGTTTTCCGGGCAGGACTAGTCCCCTCAACTGAGGGGGCAGGGCCGCGAATCTGAGGGGGCGCTCCCGATGTGCGGGCGGGGGCCTCACCGGCATCGTCGAAGGCAGTCAGCAACAACCACCACCCAGGACAGGGGACCCGTCATGATTCGCAACAAGCTCATCGCCCTCACAGGTTCAGCGATTGCCGCCGGCGTGGCCGGTGTCGCGCTCTCCGCCCCGGCCACCGCCATGGAGGCCAAGGACCCGCAGGCCGGGCTCGACCTGCGCTCACCCGCCACGTCGACCACCTCCGGCGACGACAGCCAGTGGCTCGAGATCGGGCTCGGCGCGCTCGGCGGGCTGGCCATCGCCGGCGCCGGGGTGGCCGCGGCCACCGGCCTGAAGCGCCGCGGCACGGTCCCGACCAGCTAGGCCCTGGGTGGGTCAGGCACGGCCCCGGCGCCCTCCACGCGCCGGGGCCTGGTCATGCCCGCACCCGGCCGCCCCCGCGAAGGTCAGGAGGCGGACAGTCGGGCCAGCGCCTTGAGCACGACCGAGCGGTCCGTGGTCGGCCACATCGGCGGCAGCGAGGCCCGCAGGAACGACCCGTAGCCGGCGGTGACCAGCCGCGGGTCGAGTACGGCGACGACGCCGCGGTCCG
>JBQCEF010000228.1:0-6815 GCA_051960495.1 Nocardioides sp.
CCAGGAAGCGGCCGGCCAGCGAGATCTGCGAGGTGAGGCGGGCGCCCTTGTGGCCGATCGGGTCCTTGGTGACCTGCACGAGCACGGCCTGGCCGGACTTGAGCACCTGCTCGATCTTGCGCTGGCCGCCGTCCTTGGCGCCGAGCGCGTCCCAGTTGACCTCGCCGGCGTAGAGCACGGCGTTGCGGCCCTTGCCGATGTCGATGAACGCCGCCTCCATGGAGGGCAGCACGTTCTGGACCCGGCCGAGGTAGACGTTGCCGATCAGCGAGGTCTGCGACTCGCGGGCGACGTAGTGCTCGACGAGGACCTTGTCCTCCAGCACGGCGATCTGGGTGAGGTCCTTGCGCTGGCGGATCACCATCACCCGCTCCACGGCCTCGCGGCGGGCCAGGAACTCGGCCTCGCTGACGATCGGCGCGCGGCGCCGGCCGGCCTCGCGGCCCTCGCGGCGGCGCTGCTTCTTGGCCTCGAGCCGGGTGGAGCCGCTCAGCGCGGTGATCTCGTCCTCGGGGTTGCGCGGCTTGCGCACCCGGGTGACGGTCTTCTCCGGGTCGTCGGAGCCGGTGCCCGAGTCGTCACCGGACCGGCGACGACGGCGGCGACGGCGACTCGAGGAGCTGGTCTCCCCCTCCTCGGCGCCCTGCTCGTCGCGCTTCTCCCCGCGCTCGCCGCCGGACTCCTGGGACGCGTCGCTCTCGGCGTCGTCCTGGCCGTTGTCGCCGTCGGCGGAGTCCCCGCTCTTACGGCGGCGGCGTCCGCCGCGGCGCCGGCGACGCCGGCTGCCCCCGGCCTGCTCCTCGTCGGCCCCCTGGTCCCGGCCGCTCTGCTGGTCGGCCTCGGTGGTCTCGTCGGCCGCCTGGGCGACCTCGTCGTCGGCGGCGGTGTCGTCCTGCGCAGCGGCGGCCTTCTTGGTCCCGGTGCCGCGGGTGCGGCGGCGCGGAGCCGGAGCGGCCTCGGCGCCCTCGGCGGCCGCGGAGTCAGGGGTGTCGCTCTCAGCCTCGGCGGCCGGCTCGGCGGCCGGCTTGGCCGCAGCACGCTTGCGCCGGGGCGCGGCCTTGGTCGGGTCCGGCGGCTGGAAGAGCGGTACGGCGACCGCGGGGCCCGGGCGCGACTCGGCGGCCTCGGCCTCGGTGGCCTGCGCCTCGTCCTCGACATCGTCGGCCGGGGGCTCCGCGCCGATCGCGGCGTCGGGCTCCGGCGCCGCGGACTTCTTCGCGGCGGCCTTCTTGGCGGTGGTCTTCTTCGCGGCGGCCTTCTTGGCCGGGGCCTTCTTCGCAGCGGCCTTCTTGGCCGTCTTCTTCGCCGGCTTCTCCTCGGCGGCGGCGGCCTCCGAGCTGGCGGCGGCCTCCGAGGTGGCGGCAGGGGCCTCGTCCGGGTTCGGCGACTCGACGGGAGCCGACTCCTCGACCTGGTCCGCCGGCGAGGCGGTCGCCTTCTTGGCGGCGGCCTTCTTGGTGGTGGTCTTCTTCGCGGCCGTCTTCTTGGCCGCGGTCTTCTTGGCGGTGGCCTTCTTGGCCGTCTTCTTCGCCGGGGGCGCGCCCGCAGTCGCGGGGTCGGTCTCCTGCGGAGCCTCGGTGGTGGCCTGGTTGTCGGCCGGGTTGTCGTCGAGCATGTGCTCTCCTCGGGCCCCCGGTGAGCACGAGGTGCATGTGCGCCACGCCGGGAGCGTGTCAGTCGTCCTCACCGGCGAACCGGCGGACGCAAGCCTGCGGTGGAGCCCCTGGTGTCGGCACGGATGCCTGCACACCGTGGAGCGGCGGCGACGTCCCCCGTTGGTTCACGTCTCGGGCGCCTGCGGGCTGCGTTCCGCGGTCAGCGGACCTGAGGAGCAGCTGCTGTCACCAGCTTCAGGCCGTGTCGCGGTCGTGCGCCAACGGGTCACCCACCGTGCCGTTCTCCGCGTCCAGCGGACCCTGGGCCAACCGCTCGTGCAACGGAGCGGCGCCAGCCTCGAGTCCGGCGATGTCGCGAAGTCCGGCGAGGACGTCGTCGGGTCTCACGGACGGAGTTCCGTGCCGTAGGACCATCTCGAGTATCGCACACACCTGGCCCGCTTCCGGCCCGGACCGCGCCGACAGCGACACCACGGCCGCCCGGCAGTCGAAGGTGCGCAGTCCCTTCTTGGTCATCCGCTCGACCGGCACCTCGGGCGCGTCGAGGAACCGGGCGACCGCGGCCCGGGCGTCCTGCTCGGCCAGTCCGGGGACCGTCACCCGCCAGGCGCTGGCCTCGAGCAGGTCGGCCAGGGACCCGCCGCGGGACTCCTCGACGGCGAGCACGTCGAGCCCGTCCGGCAGGGCCTCGTCGAGCGCCCGGAGCACCTCGGCGGGGTCGCGGACCTCCGCGAGGCCGATCTCGAGGTACTCCGCCTCGCTGGCCGCCCCGGTGGGCGATGCGCCGGCGTAGGAGATCCGCGGGTGCGGGTTGAACCCCGACGAGTACGCCACGGGAACGCGGGAGCGCACCAAAGCGCGCTCGAAGGCCCGCGAGAAGTCGCGGTGGCTGGTGAACCGCAGCCGCCCCCGCTTGGCGTAGCGGACTCGTAGCCGCTGGACGGGTGGGGCCTGCTGCTCGGGTTGCTCGCGCACCGGCCAAGCGTAGGCAGCGCAGAGACCGATTTGGTCCGCGGGGGCGGGCTCGCCGACGATGACCCGGTGACCGGTCGCGAGGTGGTGCAGGAGAGCAGGGCCCAGAAGGCACTCGTCGCCGTCGGCATCGTCGTACTCGCGTTCAACCTCCGTCCGGCCGCGGTCAGCGTGGGTCCGGTGCTCCACGAGATGCGTGGCGACCTCGGCATGTCACCCACGACCGCCGGCGTGCTCACCACGCTCCCGACGCTCGCGTTCGCCCTCTTTGGCGCACTCGCACCCGCCGTGGCCCGTCGGGTCGGCGTGCACCGCGTCACGCTGCTAGCGCTGGGCTGCGTCGTCATCGGGCTGGGCCTGCGGGCCCGGACCGACTCGGTGCCCGCGCTGCTCGCGCTCTCGCTGCTCGCACTCGGCGGGATGGCTGCCGCCAACGTGCTGCTGCCCAGCCTGGTGAAGCTGCACTTCCCGCACCGCGTCGGGCTGGTGACGGCCTGCTACACCACCGCGCTGGCGCTCGGGCTCACCTCGGCCTCGGCGCTGACCGTGCCGGTCGGCGAGTGGCTCGGCTCCTGGCGGTGGGGTCTGGCGCTGTGGGCCGTCACGGCGCTGGTGGCCGCGCTCCCCTGGTTCGCGCTGCTGCGCCACGACCAGGCGCCCGAGGACAGCCCGCACACGGTCACGCTCGGCCAGGTCGCACGGACCCGGCTGGGCTGGGCCATGGCAGCGCTGTTCGGGCTGCAGTCGTTGCAGGCGTACTCGATCTTCGGCTGGTTCGCGCAGGTCTACCGCGACGCGGGGTTCGACGCCGGCACGGCGGGCCTGCTGCTCGCGGTGGTGACCGGCGCCAGCATCCCGCTGTCTTTCCTACTGCCCCCGCTCGTGGCACGCACCCACAACCAGACGCTGCTGCTCTGCGTGCTGATCGCCTGCTACCCGGTCGGCTACCTCGGCCTGATCTTCGCCCCGGTGGCGGGCGCCTGGCTGTGGGCCCTCGTCGTCGGGGTCGGCACGGCCACGTTCCCGGTGGTGCTCACGCTGATCGGCCTGCGGGCGCGCACGCCCGGCGGCACGGCAGCACTGTCCGGCTTCACGCAGTCGGTCGGCTACCTCATCTCGGCGATCGGCCCGTTCGGCGTGGGAGTGCTCTACGACCTCACCGACGGTTGGACCGTCCCGTTGGCGGCGCTGATCGTGCTGACGGTCCCCCAGCTCGTAGCCGGACTGACCGTCGCGCGCCCGGCGTACGTCGAGGACCAGCTCCGCCAGACGCATCCTGTCGGGTGACGGACGCGGCGGATCCCCTGTGTTTGAATGGATACGCCACCTTTCGTCGCACCCCTGGGGGTTCCCGCTCCATGTTCCGCAAAGCCAGTGCTGTGCTCACCGCCGCCGCGATCATCGTGGCGGCGTTCGCCGGCGCAGCCTCGGCCTACACCCCGGAGCCGGGACCGCTGTTCAACAACCCGCGCGGCAACCTCGAGGCCAAGAACCGCCTGCTGACGAAGATCGTCAAGACGATCAACTCGACGCCGCCCCACTCGACGATCCGGATCGCGGCCTACTCCAACGACCGTCGTGACGTCGTGGACGCGCTGATCGCCGCGCACAAGCGTGGTGTCGACGTGCAGATGGTCCTCAACGACAACTGGACCTCCGGCCAGACCAACCGGCTCTCCCGCGTCATCGGCCGCGACACCAACCGGCGCAGCTTCTTGTCGATCTGCGCCGGCGCGTGCCGGGGCGGCTACGGCAACCAGCACATGAAGTTCTACCTGTTCACCAAGGCGGGCAAGGCCAAGAACGTCGTGATGCAGGGCTCGGTCAACACCACCGGCTACGGCGCGCGCACGCAGTGGAACGACCTGTTCACCACCACGGGCAAGAAGAAGCTGCTCGACCTCTACACCAAGATCTTCGAGCAGCTCGTGCGCGACCGCCGGGTCTCCAAGCCGTTCGTGCACAAGACGGTCGGCCGCTACGAGGTGGAGTTCAACCCGCACCCGAACACGACCCCGGAGACCGACCCGGTGATGCGCCGGCTCAACGGCATCCGCTGCAACGCCACCAACGGCACCGGACGCAACGGCCACACCGTGATCCGGATCGCGATGTACGGCTGGCGGGCCGAGCGAGGCATGTACCTCGCGGACAAGGTGGCTTCCCTCGACAAGAAGGGCTGCGACGTCCGGGTCATCGCCAGTGCACCCGGACACCAGGTCGTCGGCCACCTCAAGCGGGGCGGCGTGCTCATCAAGAGCGCCGACCTCGACCTCGACAACAACGAGAACACCGGCTTCGGCGACACCGCCTACGAAGTCTTCACCCACCAGAAGTACATGGCGGTGAGCGGCAACTACCGCGGCGACATGGGCTACAACGTCTGGGACGGTTCGGAGAACTGGTCGGGCATGGGCCTGATCAACGACGAGGTCACGCTGAGGATCCCCAACAAGGGCGCCTACAACGGTTTCCTGGCCAACTTCGACTACGTCTGGGCCAACTGGTCGCGCTGGTACTGATCCTCAGCCCCCGTGCGACTCAGGTGCCGTTCACTGCTTGGGCGATCGCCGGCAGGGCGGCCGGGTCGGCGAGCTCGAGGTCGGCCAGCTGATGCGGCCGGAACCAGCGGAGGTCGTCGTGCTCCTCGGGTGCGGCGTTGAACGGCTCCCCCTCCCAGTGCCTGACCACGAAGGCATGCATCTCGATCGACGAGTCGGAGAAGGACATCGCGATGGGGTGCGGGTCGCGGATGTGGACGCCGAGCTCCTCGAGACACTCCCGAACCACTGCCTGGTGAGGTAGTTCGCCGGGCTCGACGTGGCCGCCGACCAGGTCCCAGCAGTCGGGGTACCACCGCCGGAGAGGATGCCGGTGCGCGAGCAGCACGCAGCCATCGCGGACCAGTGCCGCGGTGGCGATGGGGATCCTCGTGGGCATGACGGCAGGCTATCGAGCGGGTCCGGCCTACCTTCGGTAGTGGAACCTGGCTTCTCCGGTGGGCAGGATCCTCATGTCGTAGCGGCGGTCGTGGGCTCGTCGGTGGTGGTGCCCGCACAGCGGGAGGCCGTTGTCGAGGTCGGTGGGTCCGCCTTGGCTCCAGGCGTGGGGGTGGTGGATGTCGCACCAGGCGAAGGGTCGTTCGCAGCCTTCGGCGGCGCAGGTGTCGTAGCGCAGCGAGAGCGCGTTGCGCTGGGCCTTGGAGTGCAGCCGGCGGGTGCGGCCCAGGTCGAGGATCTCCGAGCGTCCGCCGAGCACGGCGGGCAGGATCCCGGCGTTGCAGGAGAGCCGCCGCGCGGCCGAGGTGGCGATGTTGACGCCGGTGTCGAGGCCGGCCGAGCCGAGCCCGTCGATGAGCCGGTCGTGGTCGATCTTGACGATCATCGTCGCCGCGACACCACCGAATCCCTTGGTGGGCATGTGCTCGAGCAGCTCGGTGAACGCCGCACCGAGCTTCTCGTAGTAGCTCAACCCGTTGTAGGTGCCCTGCACCGACTCGTCGGTGACCGGCTCCCCGGCCTTGTTCAGACCGTAGCGACGCGGGGAGGACAGGTTCTCCAAGAAGCTCTTCAGCAGCTGGCCGTGCAGCTCGGGGATGGTGAACTTGCCCGAGAACGTGCCATCGCCGTTGTCCCACACATACATCGAGGTCTTGACCTCGGCCTCGTCGTTCTCGTCCTCGAGCATGCCGGCTTCCTGCTCGTCGGCCAGCCGCCGGTTGATCCGCTCCAGCATCCGGCGACCGGCTTGGCGCAGCCCGCGGGCGTTCATCCCGTTGACCGCCTTGGCCACCAGCGCCGCCTCGGCGTCCTCGCGCTCCTGGTCGGTGGCCGCGGCCGGAATCTTCTCCGCCGCCCGCACGATCGCCTTGACCTGGTCCAGCTCGATCCCGCCGTCGGCGAACGCCGCCCGGGCCGCGTGGTACTTCTCGTCCAACAGGTTCGCAAAGTACAGCCCACCGGCCAGCAGCGCACGCGTCGACCCGGTCAGCTTCGCCGCCCACGCCGGCGTCCCGGTCGCCGCCTCATCCTCCGCCAGCCGGCGTCGGTCGGACTCGGCCAGCACCTGCAGCTTCAACGCACAGACCATCGACTCCAACCGCGCCAGATCCGCCAACGCGACCGGCAGCTCCTCACGCTCCAGCGAACCCACCGGCACCCCCGCGGCGGCCTCGACCTCCTCGACCGCCACCGCGACATGCCCGGCGACCACCGGGGCGCGGAGCTG
>JBQCEF010000229.1:0-2049 GCA_051960495.1 Nocardioides sp.
TCGTCTCCGGGGCCGCAGTCGACGTAGTCGGCTGCGCCGTCGTCGTCGAGCTTCACCAGGTCGTCACCGTCGCCGGCGACCACGACGTCCTCGCCGTCGAGGATGCCGATGAAGTCGTCGGCGAGACCGCCGTAGAGGGTGTCGTCGTCGGCGGGGCCGTCCGCCTCGAACGACGTGGGCACCCAGTCGGTGAGGGAGTCGGCGTCCGGGCCGCCGTAGAGCCGGTCGTCCCCGGCGCCGCCGAACATGGTGTCCTCGCCGCTGCCGCCGCGGAGAAGGTCGGGCCCGTCCCAGCCGCCCAGTCCGTCGTCGCCGGCGCCCCCGTAGAGCGCGTCGGCGCCTTCGTCACCGAACAGCTGGTCTTTGTCGGCGTAGCCGCGCAGCGTGTCGTCACCCCGGGCGCCCTCGAGGAAGTCGAGGCCGTCGCCCCCGGTGACCGTGTCGTCGCCGGCGCCGGCCTCCACCTTGTCGTCACCGGTCCCGGCGCGGACCACGTCGGCTCCGGCGAAGCTGCGCACGAAGTCGTCGCCGGCCCGGGCCACGATCGTGTCGGCGTCCGGCGTGCCCATGAGTGAGTCATCACCCCGCGTGCCGATCAGGTCGGTCGCCGCGGCCGCGGGGCCGAGCAGCAGGAGCACCGCCGGAGCAGCCGCGAGGAGCCGGTGGACGTGGTGGACGGTGTGGGCACGCATCGAGACCCCCTGGACGGATCGCCTGCGCTCAGCGTGCCCGGTGGCTGCGGGGGCGCGTAGTGGCGAAGGTCCCTTTCAGTCGGTCACGTCGAAGATCCCGTGCGCGCCCCGCTCCGCGTCGACCATCACGTGCGACACGAACGGGTAGTGGCCCGGCTCCGGGAACGACAGCTCCACGAAGCCGCCCTGGGCGACCCCGAGGCCGAGGCTCTGCGCGCCGCCGTCGCCCTCGCCCCGCCGCAGCAGGTAGGCGCCCTCGGCGTAGGTCGTGTCGAACTGCGCACCGACGACGTGGAACGACGTGGCGCGGTTCGGGCCGGCGTCGAGCACCCACACCCGGACCCGTTCGCCGACCCGGGCCGGGAGCTGCTGCGCGTCGTACTGGTTGGGGTAGCCGTTGAAGACGACGGCGTCGGGCCGCTCCGCCTGGAGCTTGTCCACGTCGACGACGCCGCCCTGCGGTCCGTGGTACTGCTCGGACTGCACGAGCAGGTAGCTGCGGTCGACCGGTGCGAGGTCGCGGGGCTCGATGACCACCGCGCCGAACATGCCGTTGGCGATGTGGGCCGACATCGGCATCGAGGAGCAGTGGTACATCCAGATCCCGGCCTTGCGGGCGGTGAAGCCGAAGGTGAGCGACTCGCCCGGCGGGATCGTGCGCATCGGTCCGTCGGGGGCGAGGGCACCGGCGTGGAAGTCGATCGAGTGGCCGATCGTGCCGTCGTTGACCAGCGTGATCTCGAACCGGTCGCCCACGCGGCCGTGCAGCACTGGCCCGGGCGCGGACCCGTTGTAGGTCCACAGCCGTTGCGTGACGCCGGGTGCGACCTCGCGCTCGGTCTCGGAGACCGTGAACGTACGACGGTGCACGCGGCCGTCCTCGAGCGGCGGCAGCTCGGCGTCCTGCATCGCGGCCGGGACGGTCGCGGCGTGCTCGTGCTCGCCGGCGGAATCCGGCATCGGCTCGGTCATGGGTTCCGGCTCCGTGGTGGCCGGGCCGTGCTGGTGGCCGGCGTGCCCGCCGGCCGCCGCGTCGGAGCCACCCGCCGCCGGTGCCTTGCCCGTGGCGTGCACGGCGAGCACCATGCCCATCTGCCGGTGGCCGAGCACCGAGCACCAGCCGTCGAGGTCGCGCCCGACGACGCCCACGTCGACGGTCGTCGACTCGCCGGGAGAGAGCCGGCCGCTGTCGGCGCCGCTGTCGAGCACCAGGTCGTGCACGTCGCCGTCGTCGGTGTTGGTGAGCTCGATGACCAGGTGCGTGCCTGCGGGGACCTCGATCACCGCGGGGGTGAACCGCATGTTCGCTGCCTGCACCGCGACGGTCTCGGACTGGCCGTTCGCGCGCACGCCGGCG
>JBQCEF010000230.1:0-2043 GCA_051960495.1 Nocardioides sp.
CGGTCCTTCGCGGAGGGGTAGACCGCGACGGGGCCGCCAATCACCGCGAAGGGCGCCGTCGGCTCGGGGTAGGTCCAGGCGGCACGGGCCGCGACCGCGGTGCCGCCCAGCACGTCGAAGTACGTCGCCCGGCCCTTCCACTCGCAGAACGACGAGCCTTCGGCCGGCCGGAGCGAGCCCGGGACGAACGCATCGACCGGGAGGTAGTGGGTGGGCGGGTGGCTGGTCTCCAGCACCCGGTAGGCCGCGCGGGTCGAGGCGACGGTCACCCCGCCGAGCACCACCTCGACCAGCGCGCTCGTCGGTTCCACCCGTGGCGGGCGCGGGTAGTCCCAGACGGACTCCTGGCCGGGACCGGGACGCTCGGGGACCGGGCGCTTCACCCCAGCACCCGGTCGAGGTAGTCGTTGGTGAAGACGCGGTCGGGGTCGACCCGGTCCCTCACGGCCGCGAAGTCGGCCCAGTGCGGATAGTCCGGTGCCAGGTCCTGCGCCGTGCGCGTGTGCAGCTTGCCCCAGTGCGGGCGGCCGCCGTGGGCCCGCAGGACGGGCTCGACGGCCTCGAAGTAGGCGCGGTGGTCGGTCCGGGCGTTGACGTGGAAGGCGAGGTACGTCGAGTCCTGCGCGTGAGCCGTCGACAGCCAGCTGTCGTCGGCCGGGGCAGAACGGATCTCGACCGGGAAGGAGATCGGCCAGTCGTGCCGGTCGATCACCGCCCGGGCCTCGGCCAGGGCCGCCATGCCCGCCTCGCGCGGCACGGCGTACTCCATCTCGCGGAACCGCACGCGCCGCTGTGCCACGAACACCCGCGACGCCACGTCGGTGTAGCTGCGGGCGGTCAGTGCCCGGGCGGCCAGGCGGTTCAGCGGTGTGACGGTGCGCGGCGCGGCGTTGCCGATGCGGTTCATCAGGCCGAACAGCCGGTTCTCGAGGAGGTCGTCCTCCACGAAAGAACGCAGCCGGGACAGTGGCCGGGCCGGGTCGATGGTGCGGTCGTTGCGCTTGACCAGCGCCCACTCGGTCCGCGGGAACCAGTGCACGTCCACGTGGTGGTGCTCGTGCACGAGATCGTCAAAGCGCTCGAGGAGCTCCTCGTAGCGCATCGGCGCCTCGTCGGCGGTGAGCAGGAACTCCGGCTCCACCTGGAAGGTGACCTGGGTGAGGATGCCGAGGGCGCCCAGTCCCACCTTCGCCGCCGCCAGCAGCTTCGGGTCCTGCTCGGCAGACGCGGTGACCACGGAGCCGTCGCCGGTGACCAGCTCGAGCGCGCACACCTGCGACGACAGCGAGGCCCGTCGGCCGCCCGAGCCGTGGGTCCCCGTCGAGATCGCCCCGGCCACGGTCTGCTCCTCGATGTCGCCCATGTTGTGCAGGGAGAGGCCGAGCCCCCGCAGCCGGTGGTTGAGCTCGTGCAGGGGCGTCCCGGCGAGCACGGTGACGGTCAGCGCCTCGCGGTCCACCGCGGTGATGCCGGTGAGCCGGTCGGGCCGCAGCAGCAGCCCGTCGGTGACCGCGACGTCGGTGAAGGAGTGGCCGGTGCCGACCATCTTGACCCGCAGCCCCTGGTTGCGAGCGGCGGCCACCGCGTCGGCCACCTCGCCGGGGTCGGCCGGGGTGAGCACCGATGCGGGCCGCGCCACGGTGAGGCCGGACCAGCTCCGCCAGGTGTCGCTGCTCGCCATGCGGGTGAGCCTAGCCGGGCGGTCGGGACCGGCGGGGCGCTTGCGACTCCTGGGCATACTCGGTGCCATGGTGGTCGACGTGATTGCGGACGTGCGCCGCAGCCTGGGGGACCGGCTGTTCGCCCGGGTCGCCGGCCCCGAAGGGCCCGCGCGGCGTGAGCGCATCCACGGCACCCCCGGCGAGCGCTGGTTCGCAGCGGACAGCCCGGTCCGCCAGGTCCACGGCGACGCCTCGATGTTCGTCGGCGGCATCCGGGCCCTGCTGCTGCAGTCGCTGCACCCGCTGGCGATGGCCGGCGTCACCGACCACTCCGGCTTCCAGGGCGACCCGTGGGGCCGGCTGCAGCGCACGAGCCACTTCC
>JBQCEF010000231.1:0-4909 GCA_051960495.1 Nocardioides sp.
AGCATCGCGGTGCGGCCGTCGTCGCTGATCATCTGGCCGCCGTTCGCCCTCACCCACAGCGGCAGGAACTCCGGCAGCTTGCTGTCGAAGCCGATCACGCGCAGCTTCCCGCCACGGGTGACCGACAGCCTCTTGTTGGCCGCCTGCACGGCGTCCCAGCTGCTGCCGTTGACGTCCTCGATGCCCAGCCCGGCCTGGTCGAGCAGGCCCTGGTTGGCCTGGAGCACCTGCACGACGTTGAACTCGGGGATGCCGTAGACGTGGTCCTCGAACGTGACCTGGTCGAGAGCCGGCTCACGGAACACCTCGGTGTCGATCCCCTCGCCGTCGATGCAGTCGTCGAGGGGGAGGATCGCTCCGCGCGAGGCGAACGTGCCGATCTGGCTGCGATCGGCATAGACGATCTCCGGTGGGTCGCCGGCCGCGACAGAGGTCAGGAACTGCTGGATGTCGAGGTCCCCCTCGATGAGCTTGACCTTCACCTTGTCGCCGAGGGCGGCCTTGGCCTGGTCCAGGCGCACCTTGCCGATCTCGTCGGTGGCGCCGAACCCCATCACGGTGAGCTTGCCGCTCAACCGCGCGTCGGGATCGAAGCTGATGTCGGCGCTTCCGGAAGAGTCCGCCGTGCCCTGGGCGCAGGCGGAGGCCAGCAGCGCCGACGCGACGAGAGTGACTGCGAGCCGAGAAGTACGAGGGCGCATGAAACCTCCTCCAGATCGGGGTCGAGTCCGTCGTGGCCGAGCGGCCACGGAGAACCGGTACCCACTTCTCCGAAACCGATTGCATCAGTGCAAGTTTCTGGGCCGTCGGGCCGCAGCCGAGTGGGCTCGGCCGCGCGACGCGAGTGGCTGTCCCGCCGGTTTGCCGAGCACGGGGATGGGTATGCGCTGCCCGGGGCCATCAGGAAGGGAGGGCGTCGTGGGCGAGGACGCGCCGCTGGCCCGCGTGCTTGCCGAGGCAGCCGCGCAGATCAACGCGCCGCGGACCTTGGAGCAGACTCTCGACGCGATCGTCCGCGTCGCGCTGACCTCCGTCCCGGGGTTCGACCATGTCGGCATCTCGGTGAGCCACGACGGCGGACGGATCCAGACGCTGGCTGCGACGGATGGGTTCGTCGAGAAGATCGACGCGCTGCAGTACGACCTCCTGGAGGGCCCGTGCGTCACTGCCCTGCGCGAGGACCGCCTGGTGCGGCTGGTAGGCGACGAGGCCGATCGGCGGTGGCCGCGCTTCACGCCGCAGGCACGGGCCGTGGGCCTGCGAGCCCAGATGGCCATCAGTCTCTACCGGGATCGCCACACCGTCGCGGGGCTCAACTTCTACTCCACCTACCAGGACACCATCGATCCCTCCGCCCCGATGAGCGCCGAGCTGTTCGCGACCCACGCCGCCCTGGCGCTGGGACGGGCGCGGGAGGTCGACGACCTGAACGCCGCGATGGAGACTAGGTCGATGATCGGCCAGGCGATGGGGATCCTGATGGAGCGCTACCGAATCAGCTCCGAGCACGCCTTCCACTTCTTGACCCGCACCTCACAGGAGTCCAACACCAAGCTGCGCGACGTGGCGGCCGAGGTCATCCGGGGCACGATCGACCACGAGCGGGAGTGAGGCGGCTCGTCCGCCGGACACCGCGATGAGTCCCTCCGCCCGATGCTCCCACCAGGACGCAAAGGTAAAGATGCTGCTACCGGCGTGGCGCTGGAACCAGCCTTACCGGCGCGCTACGTTGGAGGCCGGTTGAGGTCTCAGCCGGCAGGTCCAGCGGCCCGGACGGGCTGACACGACAGGTCTCTCGGATGACGGGTACGACGAACGACGGGGGAGACCGCAGGCCGTTCCGGCCGCGCACAGACACGTCCCGGCCCACTCCGCCGACGGTCCCCGTCCAACGGGTCCCGAGCGCTCAGCCGGCCCCCACCCGCGAGGTCGTCGTCCCGCTCGAGGCCACCGACGAGTCCCTGGACCGGGTGGTGGCCGCAGCCCGCGAGGCGCAGGCGGCCGGGGCGGTCCTGCACCTGGTCGCCGCTGCCGGCCCCGCGCTTCCCGGGGGCGCCGACATCGCCCGGGAGCGGCTCACCCAACGCCTCGACATGGCCGCGGAGGTGGCGCGGGCACTCTGCCCCGGCCTCACCGTCGAGGTCACCGGGCCGGAGGACGCGCCCGGCTGACCCGGCCGCGCAGGCGGGGCGGCCCGGTCAGGCCTCCGCGAGCGCGAGCAGCCCCTGGTCCTCCACGAGAGCACGGGACAGCGTCCGGTAGCCGACGTCGTCGAAGAGCACGGTGATCCGGTCCTCCTCGTGGTCGGTGACCGCCCCGTCGCCGAACTCCGGGTGCCGGACACGGGCGCCGAGCGGCAGGGCCTCGTCGCGGTCGTCGTGCTGCTCCGCGGCGAGGCCCTCGCGGCAGTTGTCGCACAAGACGCACAGCGTCTCGGTCCGCTCCCCGAAGTAGGCCACCAGGTAGTCCATCCGGCACCGGTCGGTCTCGGCGTAGCCGCGCATCATCTCGACGCGTGACTGCTGCAGCCGGCGGATCGCCTCCGCGCGCTCGAGCACCGCCCGCGCCGTCGCCTTCCGGCCGGTGGTCCGCTCCACCTCCGAGGCGAGGTTGAGGATGCGCTTGGTCTGCTGCGGGCCCAGGCCGGTCCGTTCCTTGACGGCCCTGGGGTCGCTGTCCCCGCCCGTCGGCGCAGCCCGCAGGGTCGACCGGACGGCGTCGGGGTTGGGCACGCCCCCGGCGAAGAACCGACCCAGGGAGAGGTCCTCCGAGCGGTACACCAGGGTCGCCGTCGCGGGCTCGCCGTCACGTCCGGCACGGCCGACCTCCTGGTAGTAGGTGTCGGGTGACTCCGGCACCTGGGCGTGGACCACGAACCGGATGTCCGGTTTGTCGATGCCCATCCCGAAGGCGGAGGTCGCGACGACGACACGGACGTCGCCGTCCAGGAAGGCCCGATGCGTGTCCTCGCGGCGACGTCCGGCGAGCCCGGCGTGGTAGACCCCGGTCGACACGCCGAGGTCGGCCAGCAGCGCGGCGTACTCCTCGCTGGCCCGGCGGGTCCGGCAGTACACCAGTCCGGGGCCGACGCGTGCTCCGGCCTCCGCCAGCTCGAGGACCTTCCGCTGCTGCTCGGTCTCCGAGGCGCACCTCGCGACGTCGAGCGCGAGGTTGTCGCGCTCGAACCCGGTCACCACGAGCCGGTGGTCGCGCAGCCCGAGCCGCTCGACGATCTCCTCCTGGACCGGGGGAGCAGCCGTCGCCGTCATCGCGATCACCCGGGGCTGCCCGAGATCCGCGATGAGGTCGCCCAGCCGGAAGTAGTCAGGGCGGAAGTCGCGGCCCCACGAGGACACGCAGTGGGCCTCGTCGACGGCCACCAGGCTCGGCTCGAGCGCCGCGATCTCGCGCCGCAGGTCGTCGTCGGCGAGCTGCTCGGGGGAGAGGAAGACGAACTCGATCTCCTCCTCACGGGCCAGCCGGAGCACCTCGGCGACCTGGTTCGGTGTCTCGCGCGAGCTGATCCGCCCGGCACGCACCTCGGGTCCGCCCTCGCCCAGGCGTTCGGCCTGGTCCTGCTGCAGCGCGAGCAGCGGCGAGACCACGACCGTGCAGCCGGGGAGCAGCACCCCCGGGACCTGGTAGGTCAGCGACTTGCCCGCGCCGGTCGGCGCCACGAGGAGTACGTCGTGCCCGTCGAGCAGGCCGCGCATCGCCTCGGCCTGGCCGGGCAGGAGCGAGCTGTGCCCGAAGATCTCCTCCGCTGCCTCACGGACCCGCCGCGCGTTGGCCCGCGGGCTCACCGAAGGTGCCGGATCAGCGTCGAGGGCCGGCGAGACGTCGTCGAGGTGTCTGTCACCGGCCGGGTGTACCCCCGCTCCGCCCGCCCCATGCCGACGATTGCCGGCAGGCGCGGGTCAGGCGTCGATCACGATCGAGATGATGAGCGGGCTGCGCCGGAACTTCTTGTGCGCCCAGCGGCCGATGTCGCGGGTGAGCATCTGCTCGAGCTGGTTCGCGTCGCCGATGCCCTCCTGCGCGGCGTGGGCCAGCGTCTTCTCGACCACCGGGATCGCCTGGTCGAACGCGCCCTCGTCGGCGACGAAGCCGCGGATCAGGAAGTCCGGCGGCTCGGCGAGCTTGCCGGTGTCGGCGTCGACGATCGCCAGCACCGTCACCACGCCCTCCTCCGCCAGCGTGCGGCGGTCGCGCAGGGACGCCTCGGTGGCGCCGCCGACGGTCTGCCCGTCGACGTAGACGTTGCCGGCCGGGACCTTGCCGGTGATCTTGGCCCGGCCGTCGACGAGGTCGACGACCACGCCGTCCTCGGCGATGACGACCCGCTTCGGGTCCACGCCCGTCCGGATGGCGAGGTCGGCGTTGGCGCGCAAGTGCCGCCACTCGCCGTGCACCGGCATCACGTTGGCGGGCCGGATGATGTTGTAGCAGTAGACGAGCTCACCGGCGCTGGCGTGGCCGGACACGTGGACCTTGGCGTTGCCCTTGTGCACGACGTTGGCGCCCCACCGGGTGAGGCCGTTGATGACGGAGGAGATCGCGTTCTCGTTGCCGGGGATGACCGAGCTGGCCATCAGGACCGTGTCACCTTCGACGACCCTGATCTGGTGTTCTCGGTTGGCCATCCGGGAGAGCGCGGCCATGGGCTCGCCCTGGGATCCCGTGCACACGATCGCCACCTTCGTCGGAGCCATCCGGTCCAGCTGGTCGAACGGGACGACGAGGTTCTCGGGATAGCGCAGGTAGCCGAGGTCGCGGGCCACGCCCATGTTGCGCACCATCGACCGGCCGACGAACGCGACCTTGCGACCGTGCGCCTGGGCGGCGTCGAGGACCTGCTGGATGCGGTGGACGTGGCTGGCGAAGCTGGAGACGATGATGCGGCGAGGTG
>JBQCEF010000232.1:0-2199 GCA_051960495.1 Nocardioides sp.
GGTGAATACCACCACCCCGCAGCCGGTAAACGGAGAGGTAACCCGCACCCACGCCGTCCTGGGTGGGGCGTTCCTCGGCACCTGGGGCGGTAGTACGCCCCGCCAGTCGCGTTGCGGCCCGGCCGCCGGGAACCAACCACCGACGCGAGGACTTGAGCCACCTGTGACCCATCCGCCGACGACCGACGCCACGGCCGCCGACCCGACCGCGGCGCCGGCAGCCCCGGCGGCGCCGGCGCACGGGCTCTCGCGGCGACGTCACGTGCAACTGATCGTCGTGCTGGGCAGCCTGATCGCGCTCGGGCCGCTGACCATCGACATGTACCTCCCGGCCTTCCCGGAGCTGGCCGAGGACCTGCAGACCTCGGACGCGGCGGTGCAGCTCACCCTCACCGGGATGCTCGCCGGGCTGGCGTTCGGCCAGTTGGTGAAGGGTCCGCTGTCCGACGCGTTCGGCCGGCGCCGGCCGCTGCTCACCGGACTGGTCGTGCACGCGCTGGCGTCCGTGCTCTGCGCGCTCGCTCCCACGGTCTGGGTGCTCAGCGGCGTCCGGGTGCTGCAGGGGTTCGCGGGGGCCGCGGTGTCCGTCGTCGCGCTGGCCACGGTCCGCGACCTGTTCTCCGGCGTCGCGGTGGCCCGCACCATGTCGAGGCTGATGCTGGTGATCGGGCTCGCGCCGATCGTCGCGCCCTCCATCGGCGGCTTCATCCTGAAGCTGACCGACTGGCGCGGCATCTTCGTGCTCCTGGGCGCGGCTGCCGTCGTACTCGTGCTCGTCGCCTTCCTCGGGCTGCGCGAGACCCTGCCTGTCGAGCGCCGGCGCTCCCCGCGGGTCCGGGCGACCCTGCGCACCTACCGGTCGCTGTTCGCCGACCGCACGTTCATCGCGCTGGTGCTGATGGGCGGGCTGATGTTCGCCTCGCTGTTCGTCTACGTGTCCGGGGCGTCGTTCGTGCTGCAGGGGGCCTACGGGCTCTCCGAGCAGGAGTTCGGGGTGGTGTTCGGGCTCAACGCGGCCACCCTCACCGTCTTCTCGCAGGTCAACTCGGGGCTGCTGCGGCGCTTCGGGCCCGTCGACGTCCTCACCGGCGCCATCCTGCTGGCGGCCGGCTCGTCGGTGCTGCTCGTGCTCGCCGGGCTGACCGGCGCCGCCGGCCTGGCCGGCGTGCTGGTGCCGCTGGCGCTGGTGCTGGCCGCGGCCGGGCTGTCCATGCCGAACCTGCCGGCGCTGGCGCTCAACCGGCACGGTGAGGCGGCCGGGACCGCGGCGGCGCTGCTGGGCTGCGTGCAGTTCGGCGTCGGGGCGGTCGTGGCGCCGATCGTCGGGGTCCTCGGCAGCGAGACGGCCGCGCCCATGGGCACGGTCATGCTCGTGGTGACCGGCCTCGCCGGCGTGCTCATGTTCGCCGTCGTGCGCCGTGACGCGTCGGTCCGGCACCTGTCCTGAGTGGAATTACCACCCGCCCGGCTTTGTTTGGCACACTAGTTGGCTGGTTCCGGTTCACGCCCCGAACTCGACGCGGGCGACCCGGCGACTGCACCACGAGAGGACACCATGAAGAAGGACATCCACCCGGACTACACGGACACCCAGGTCACCTGCACCTGCGGCAACACGTTCACCACGCGCAGCACGGCCACCGGCGGTTCGATCCACGCCGACGTGTGCTCGCAGTGCCACCCGTTCTACACCGGCAAGCAGAAGATCCTCGACACCGGCGGTCGCGTCGCCCGCTTCGAGGCCCGCTACGCCAAGAAGCAGGACGCGAAGAAGTAGCTTCCCCGTCGCGCCGGTCCCCGCTCCCATGCGGTGGCCGGCGCTTCGTGTGTCGTGACGTCGTACGTCGCGAGGGTCAGCACCAGAGGTATGACGTCGCGCGGGACCAGGAGGAACGATGTTCGAGGCGGTCGAAGGGCTGGTCAGCGAGCACCAGGAGCTTGAGGCGAAGCTCGCCGAGCCCGGGATCCACGCCGACCAGGGTCTGGCGAAGCGGCTCAACCAGCGCTACGCCGAGCTCACCGCGATCATCCGGGCGTACGACGAGTGGCAGCGCCTCGGCGACGACATCGAGGCCGCCCGCGAGCTCGCTGCGGAGGACCCCTCGTTCGCGGAGGAGGCCGACGCGCTCACGGAACGCCGGGCCGTGGCCGAGGAGCGGCTGCGGCACCTGCTCGTGCCGCGTGACGCCGCCGACTCCA
>JBQCEF010000233.1:0-14218 GCA_051960495.1 Nocardioides sp.
CGGCACCCGGACCAGCCGGTGCGCCGCCGACTCGACGACGACGAGGTGCTCGCCGTCGAGGACCGCGCCGCTCGGCTCGGCGAGCCCGGTGGCCATCGTGGAGACCTCGCCGGTCGACGGGTCGTAGCGACGCATCGCGCCGTTGTAGGTGTCGGCGACCGCCACCGAGCCGTCGGGCAGGATCGTTACGCCGAGCGGGTGCTGGAAGAGGGCGTCGCCGGCCGCCCCGTCGGTGAAGCCGAAGTCGAAGAGCCCCGACCCCACGACGGTCACCACCTGGCCGTCCTCGACGTAGCGCAGCGAGGACGTCTCGCTGTCCGCCAGCCAGAGCCGGTCACCGTCGGCGGCCAGTCCGGACGTCTGCGCGAACCAGGCCTCGGCGAGCGGTCCGTCGACCAGCCCCTCGTTCGTGGTGCCGGCCGCCACCTCGACCGCACCGGTCCGCGGGTCGAAGGTCCAGAGCTGGTGGATGCCGGCCATCGCGATCCAGACCCGGTCGTGCCACCAGGCCACGTCCCACGGGCTCGACAGCCGCGTGGTGGACGAGGCGTCGCCGGTGGTTGAGGAGCCGAGGGACGAGGCGTCGCCGGTGGTTGAGGAGCCGAGGGACGAGGCGTCTCCGGTGGTTGAGGAGCCGAGGGACGAGGCGTCTCGAAACCACTGCTGCCCGTCGCCGGCCAGCGTCCGCACCTCGCCGTCCGCCAGCGTGATGCCGCGGAGCGCGTGGTTGACGGTGTCGGCGACGACCACGTCGTAGCCCACCTCGGACGCCACGTCGTCGGGCAGCAGGCACAGGCCGTTGGGCTCGTGGAACGCAGCGACGTCGCCGGGGCCGTCGGTCAGTCCGGCCGTCCCGGCGCCGATGCGTCGTACGACGGTCCAGTCCCCGGAGCGGTCCTCGGCGAGCTCGACGACCTGGTGGTGACCTGCGTCCGCGACGAGGAAGCCGCCGCCCGCGAGCCGGACCGCCTTGGCCGGGAACCGGAGCGCCCCCTCGACCGCCGGCGGCGCGACGTAGGGCGAGTCGCCCGGCTGGAGCGTGCCCTTGGCGAGGTGCTCCTCGCGCAGCTCGGCGAGCAGGGCGTCGATCGCATGGGCGTGCCCCTCGCCGGCGTACTGCGCCACGACGTACCCCTCGGGGTCGATGAGCACCAGGGTCGGCCAGGCCCGCGCGGTGTAGGCCTGCCACGTCACCAGGTCCGGGTCGTCGAGGACGGGGTGGCGTACGTCGTAGCGCTCGACCGCCGCGGCGAGCGCGTCGGGGTCGGCCTCATGCACGAACTTCGGAGAGTGCACCCCGACCACGACGAGCTCGCCGGCGTACTTCTCCTCGACCTCGCGCAGCTCGTCCAGGACGTGCAGGCAGTTCACACAGCAAAAGGTCCAGAAATCGAGGAGCACGAAGCGGCCACGGAGGTCGTCGAGGCGGAGCTCCTCGCCCCCGGTGTTGAGCCAGCCGCGGCCACGCAGCTCGGGCGCGCGGACGCGGGGGCGGAGGGTCATGGGGACAAGTCTGCCGCGCGGGTGTGCGCGGCGCCGTGCTCGGTCAGCTCGCGGTGGACGAGCCAGCCGTGCTCGGGGTGGCGCTGCCAGGCCTCGACGACCAGCGCGGAGCTGACCAGTGCCCCGTCACGGACGATGCGCTTCTCGTAGGTCGCCACCGCATCGTCGTTCCCACGCCGGCTCGTGCTGCGGGCGGCGTACTCCAGGACGCAGCCGGCGAGCCGCTCGATCGACTGCCGCATCCCGTCGACCGCGTCGGCCCGGCCGTAGGCGAACGACTCGGTGGTGCTGGGGCAGAACCAACCGTGGTAGCCGGGCGCCATGAACGCCTCCACGCCGCTGGTGTCCCCGGTCGTCAGTGCCTGCGCCCACCGCCGCAGGTACTCCTCGTGCGCGTCCTCGAACTCCATGGGCGGCACCGTAGCGAAAACCGCCCCCACGCATACCCGTCCCGGCCGCCGGGTACGCGGAGCGGCGAAGGGATGTGGGTTGCGATGATCTTCGTCGTCATTGTCGTCATCGTCGGCGTCGTGGCGCTCGCCGTGTGGTTGGCGGGTCCGCCCGTGATCGGCAAGACGCTCAAGGCCAGTGAGGACCGCCTCGAGCGGATGCGGCACTCCGACGCCGCGCTGCACTACCGGGTGCCCCACGGGCAGGACCCGGCGGTGCTCACCTCGGCGCTCACCGAGGCGGGCTACGAGGCCGTCGGCGACCTCGTCGAGGGCCGGCCCGTGGTCATGATCGAGGACCGGCGTGGCGGCGCCCCGGACCGCGACAAGGTGCGCGCCGTGATCGAGCAGGCCAGCGCGTCGACCCTCGAGGGCGGCGCCGTGCAGGAGCGACCGGTGGTCTTCGAGGAGGAGCGCAGCTCCGGCTGACACGCAGAAGGACCCGGATCCGCGTGGATCCGGGTCCTTCGTGGCGCGGTAGGGGTCAGGCTGTGGCGGGCTTGACGCCGGTACCGAGCCGGACCTCCTGCTCGACCGGCACGCGGCGCAGGTGCGCGATGCCGAGGATGCTCAGGACGAGCATCAGCGCGGCGCCGGCGAAGGCTGCGATCGCGCCGTAGAGAGCGATCTGGCCCATCTTCCAGAACGCGTAGGCGTTGAGCAGAAGGCCACGCAGGGTCTCGCCGCGGAAGGCGGTCTGCACGGCGGCGGCGGCCTCGGCGTCGTCAGGGTTGGCGCGCGAGATCGTGCTCAGCTCCGAGTAGGTCTTGCCGCCGGCCATCTCCTGCAGGTGGGCGCCGATGTAGTGGTCGGCGAAGACCTGGGCCTGCTCGCCGTTGGTGACCTGCTGGCCGAGGTAGGGGGCGATGTACTCCTTGACCGCCGGGTCGTTGGCACTGTCGCTGCCGGCCTCCGGGAAGTAGATCTTCTGCGCGGTCAGCTGGGTGGAGACCTGGTCGTCCACGAAGTTGTTCGCCCACATGAGCAGGCCGCCCGCGGCGACGAGGACTGTCGCCACGATGAGGCCGCCGACGGTCAGAAGCGCGTCGAAAGTCCTGCGTCGCATGATGATGCTCCTAGCTTCCGAGGCCTTTGTGGGGCCCCCTGTGGTGGTCTTGTTGTTGCCAGGTCAACCATCGCGTGTCCGGAGTGTCCGGACAGGGGGCGAAGGTCCCGTCCGCGAGGGTCCTCGGCCACGAGTACGACGGGACCTCCGCGGACGGGTCCGGCGACGGCAGCTCGTCGCGAGAATCGAGGCGCGCTCAGCTGCTCGGCGGCCAGGGCACGCGATGGATCACGAGGTGATCGTGCGCGGTGATCCAGAGGTTCCCGGCGGTCTCCGCGATGCTTCCGCTGCCGACGTCGCCGCCGACCCGCGCCGTGACCGCGCCGGTCCGGGGGTCGAGCAGGGACGCGGCGGCCGCGCCGGCACGGATCCAGACACCGTGCGGCCCGGAGGCGATGTCCCCGCCCTCGATGGGGTACGGCTGGACGGTGATCGGCGGGTCGGCCTGCCCGGTGCGGGGGTCGACACGGCTGACCGTCCCGTCGGCCTGGTTCATCACCCACACGGCGCCGTGACCGACGGTGAGGAACCGCGCACCCCGGCCCACCGGCGTCCGGCCAGCGGTGCGCCCGGTCGCCGGGTCGACCCGGTGCAGGACGCCGTCGTCGACGGGCACCCACAACGACCCGAAGCCGTAGCGAAGGGCGGTCGCCCCCACCGGGGCGTCGAAGGTGCGGACCTTTCGGCCGGGGCCGGCGACCGAGGCCACCCGTCCGTCGACGAGCAGCACGAAGACGCCGCGCGGTCCGGCGGCGACCGAGGACTCCTCGGCGACCGGTGCCGGAAGCCGGGTGCGACCGCGCACCTGCCCGGTGCGGCCGTCGACGCCGACGAGCCGGGAGGTCCCGTACTTCGTCTCGACGAGCCACAGGGTCCCGTCGTAGGCGTCCATCGCGGCGACCACGTCGGACACCCGTGCCTCACCGATCGGCCGCCCGGTCGCGCCGTCGTACCCGACCAGGCCCCTTCCGGCCCCGCTGACCCACACCACCTTGCCGACGGCCAGCGCGAAGTCCGGGAACGGCGTGGCCTCGATCGTGGTGGCGCCGACCTGCTCGAGCGTCAGCGCCACCGGCAGCTCGTCGGCCGCGTCCGCCGGCATGTCCGCGCTCGCGGAACCGGACCGGGCCGAAGCCTGCGCCGATGACGTGGCCTGCGCCGGCTCGGCCTTGGGGGTGCCTTCGCCCGAGCAGCCGGCGAGCGCAGCCAGGAGCAGCGCTGCCGCCAGCGCACCGCTCGGCCGTCCACCGGATCTCATCGGCGCCCCCTCGCCCCCAGTGTCCGAGGGCGCCGGGCCGGCGACCATGGCCCGGCGGGGCTACTGCTGACCGCTCGTCGCCGATCCCGGCCGTCCCGGCGAGACGGGGGTGGCGCATCAGGGCGCGAGGCGGTGGAATCGAGCCCGACGACGACTCGCAGAGGAGCTTTCGTGTTCTACCCGCTGACCGTCCGTGACTTCCTCGACCGCGCCGAGACCGTCTACCCCGACCGGGTGGCGGTCGTCGACGAGCCCGACCAGCCGGCGCCGAGCCTCGGCGCCATCACCTACCGGGAGCTCGCCACGCTGGCACGCGCCCAGGCGGCGCAGCTCGACCACCTGGGCGTGCCGGCTGGCGGCCGGGTCGCGGTGATCTCGCAGAACTCCGCGCGGCTGCTCACGTCGTTCTTCGGGGTCAGCGGCTGGGGCCGGATCCTGGTGCCGGTGAACTTCCGGCTCAGCCTCGCCGAGATCGAGTACATCGTCGGCCACTCCGGTGCGCAGGTCGTCTACGCCGACCCCGAGCTCAAGGACAAGCTCGAGGCGCTCGACGTGCCGCACAAGTTCGTGCTCGGCGAGGACGACCACCTGTTCCTGCGCGACACCGAGCCGCGAGCGTGGGCCGAGCCGGACGAGGGCGCGACCGCGACGATCAACTACACCTCCGGCACGACCGCCCGGCCCAAGGGCGTCCAGCTCACCCACCGCAACCTGTGGCTCAACGCGACGGTGTTCGCGCTGCACGCCGGCGTCAGCGACCGCGACGTCTACCTGCACACGCTGCCCATGTTCCACGCCAACGGGTGGGGCATGCCCTACGGCGTCACGGGTCTCGGCGGGCAGCACGTCGTGCTGCGCAAGGTCGACGGGCCCGAGATCCTGCGGCGGATCGAGAAGTACGGCGTCACCCTCATGTGCGCGGCACCGGCCGTGGTCAGCGCCGCGCTCGACGCCGCCGCGGACTGGGACGGCGAGATCCCCGGCCGCGACCGGGTGCGGATCGTGGTCGCGGGCGCCCCGCCGCCGACCCGCACCATCGAGCGCGTGATGGAGGAGCTCGGCTGGGAGTTCAACCAGATCTACGGGCTCACCGAGACCTCGCCGATCGTCACGGTCAACCGCAAGCGGGCCGAGTGGGACGACCTGTCGACCCACGAGCTGGCCAAGAAGTTGGGCCGCGCCGGAGCCCCCGCGCTCGGCGTACGCGTGGAGATCGACCCGGAGGGCGAGGTGCTCACCGCGTCCAACCACAACCTCGACGGCTACTGGGAGCAGCCCGACGAGACCGCACGGGTGCAGGAGGGCAACATCTTCCACACCGGTGACGGCGGCTACCTCGACGACGAGGGCTACCTGACGATCTCGGACCGCAAGAAGGACGTGATCATCTCCGGCGGCGAGAACGTCTCCTCGATCGAGGTCGAGGACGCGCTGATGTCGCACCCGCAGGTCCGCGAGGTCGCCGTGATCGGCATCCCCGACGGCAAGTGGGGCGAGATGGTCACCGCGCTGGTGGTCAGCGACGGCGACGTCGACGGGCCGGAGCTGATCGCCCACTGCCGCACCGTGCTGGCCGGCTACAAGTGTCCGAAGCGGATCGACTTCGTGGACTCACTGCCGCGGACCGCGACCGGCAAGCTGCAGAAGTTCAAGCTGCGCGAACCGTTCTGGAAGGACCAGGAGCGCCAGGTGCACTGACGCCCGGTCCGGTCGGCGCGGCGTGCGAGCCTTGCGGGCATGAGCGCGGGGCAGCAGACGACGGTCGGCCAGGTCTACACCGGCGAGGACTGGTACGGCGAGGACCTCTCCGGCCTGGTCTTCCGCGACTGCACGTTCCGCGACGTCGACCTGACCGAGTGCACGAGCAACGGCGCGACGTTCGAGGCGTGCGAGCTCAGCAACTGCCGCTTCAACGCGTCGCGCCACACGGGGTCGGCCTTCGTCGCCTGCAGTTTCCAGCGGACGTCGTTCTTCGGCGCGACCCTCGACGGCTGCAAGCTCGACGGCTCGGTCTTCGTCGAGTGCACCCTGCGGCCCCTCACGGTGACGGGTGGTCGCTGGCGCGGCGTCACGTTGCGGGGCGCCGACCTCCGGCGCCTGGAGCTCGACGGGGTGTCGCTGCCGGAGGCCGACCTGTCCGAGACGAACCTCGAGGCGGCCTCGCTGCGCGGGTGCGACCTGGAGCGGGCCACCGTCCGCAACGCCGAGCTGGCCGGGGCCGACCTCCGCGGCGCCAGGCTCGGCGGGGTGGACCTCGAGCTCGCGACGCTGCGCGGCACCCGGCTGGACCTCGCGGGGTCGGTGCACCTGAGCGAACGGCTCGGCGCCGTGGTGGACGCCTGACCCTGGGGCCCGGGTCAGTAGAGTCCCGAGGATGACGACCTCGACCCACACCTCGGACGCCGACCGGCTCGCGTCGTACGTCGACGCCTGGGCCGCCGCGGCCGACGACGTCATCACCCTGCTGCGCTCCCTCGACGACGCCGACTGGGACCGGCCGACCGACCTCGCGGGGTGGGACGTCCGTGCGGTCGCGGCGCACCTGGCGCACCTGGAGTCCGAGCTCGCCGGCCACGACCAGCAGCGGGTCAAGGTGCCCGAGCTCGAGCACATCACCTCCCCGATGGGCTACTACACCGAGCAGGGTCCGATCGCGCGCCGGGAGTGGCCGACCGCCCGGATCGTCGACGAGCTCGAGCAGGCCGTCGCCACCCGGCTCGCCGAGCTTCGCGCCGACCCGCCGACCGACGGCTCCGCCGCACCGTCGCGCACCCCCGGCGGGATCGGCTGGGACTGGGAGACGCTGCTGTCCAACCGCGTCGTCGACGTCTGGATGCACGAGCAGGACATCCGCCGCGCCGTGGGACGCCCCGGGGGCATGGACACGGCCGGCGCCGAGCACACCGTGTCGGTGTTCGCCCGCGCGTTCGGCTACGTCGTCGGCAAGCGGGTTGCTCCCCCGGCCGGCACCACCGTGGTCCTCGACGTCACCGGGCTGCGGCCCGTCCACCTCGCCGTGCAGGTCGGCGACGACGGCCGCGCGGCAGTCCTCACCGGCCCGGTCGAGCAGGCCGACGTCGCGATGGCGATGGACCTGGAGACCTACGTCGTCCTGGCCGGCGGTCGTCGCTCCCCCGACGCCGTCGCGGTGGACGTGACGGGCGACGGGGAGCTCGCCGCGCAGGTCCTGGCGGCGCTGGCCGTCACCCCCTGACCCGGGCGCACGCCGACCCGGTCCCCTCGCCGGGCGGGCCCCAGCCTCTAGGGTGTCCGGGTGAGCGAAGACACGAGGGATCACGCGACCGGCGAGCCGACCACGGCCCACGACAAGGCCCACGACAAGGCCACCAAGCCGGCCGAGCCCGTGGACGACGTGGTCGCCACCAAGCACCACCTGAAGCTCGGCCGGCGCACCCTCGACTACACCGCGACCACCGGCCGCGTGGTGCTGCGCGACGAGGTCTACGAGGACGGCAAGTTCACCGGCTTCAAGCCGAAGGCCGAGATGTCGGTGACCTCCTACGTCGCCGACGGACCCGACGGCGGCCCCGACCCGAAGCGGCCGGTCACCTTCGCGTTCAACGGCGGTCCCGGCTCCTCGAGCGTGTGGCTGCACATGGGCCTGCTCGGTCCTCGCCGCGTGGTCATGGGCGACGCAGGCGACCTCCGCCCCCCGCCGTACGACATCGCCGACAACACCGAGACCCTCCTCGCCGTCAGCGACCTCGTGTTCATCGACCCGGTCTCCACCGGCTACTCGCGGGTGCTCGAGGGTGAGAAGCCCGACGCGTTCCACGGCTACCAGGGCGACATCGAGTCGGTCGCCGAGCTGATCCGGATCTGGACGTCGCGGCACAAGCGCTGGATGTCGCCGAAGCTGCTGGCCGGTGAGTCCTACGGCACGCTGCGCGCCGCGGCGCTCGCCGAGCACCTGCAGACCCGGCACAGCTTCTTCGTCAACGGGCTGATGCTGATCTCGAGCGTGCTCGACGTCGGCTCGATCGACTTCGACAACCAACGCAACGACCGCGCCCACGCGCTCTACCTGCCGACCTACGCCGCCATCGCGCACTACCACGGCAAGGTCAAGGGCTCATTGAAGAAGGTGCTCGCCGACGCGGAGGACTACGCCGCCCGCGAGTACCCGTGGGTGCTGTCCCGCGGCGACCGGCTGACGGCCAAGGAACGCGCGCACGCCGTACGACGCATCGCCGGTCTCACCGGCCTGTCCGAAGACTACGTCGACCGCGCCGACCTGCGCATCGAGCACTGGCGGTTCTTCGGGGAGCTGCGCCGCGACGAGCGGCTCACCGTCGGCCGGCTCGACGGGCGCTTCACCGGTCCGGCAGCCAGCGCGATCGCCGAGAACATGGACTCCGACCCGTCGCACGACGCGATCATGGGGCCCTACGCGGCGGTGTTCAACCACTACGTGCGCGACGAGCTCGGCTACGAGAACGACCTGCCCTACGAGCAGATCTCGCGGCGGGTGCACCCCTGGTCCTACAAGGACTTCGAGGGCCGGCCGGTCGACGTGTCGCCGAAGCTCGAGCGGGCGATGCGGCAGAACCCGCACCTGCGCGTGCACGTGGCCTACGGCTACTACGACGGCGCCACGCCTCACTTCGCGGCCGAGGACGTGCTCGCGCACCTGCAGATCCCCGAGTCGCTGCGCAGCAACATCGAGCACGCCTACTACCCGGCGGGCCACATGATGTACGTCCACGAGCCGACCCGGAGGCAGCAGAGCAAGGACCTCGCCGAGTTCGTCGCCCGCGCCTGCGGTTGATGAGGTCGCTCGCAGCCTTCGTGCTGCTGCTCGTCGGCGCGGTGATGGTCCCGGTGGCGACCGCCGGGTGGTGGCTGCGCGACACGGTGGTGCCCCAGGCGGCCTACGTGGACACCGTCGCGCCGCTCGCGTCCGACTCCCGGGTGCAGGACGCCGTGGTGGACCTGCTCGTCACGCGCACCGTGGACGCGATGGAGGGCCTCGACCCCGAGGTCGCCGACCAGCTGAAGCCGCTGGTGCGTCGCGCGGTCGGCGCGGTGGTGGCCGGCCCCGCGTTCGAGGACGCCTGGCGCGACGCCAACCGGGCCGCCCACGAGCAGATCATCGACGCGCTGGAGTCGGGGTCGGCGTCGGTCCGGGCGGACGACGGCACGACCGTCGAGCTGCGGCTCGGGCCGCTGGCCGCGGCGGTGCGCAAGGAGATCAACGCCTCGGGCCTCCCGCTGGGGGTGGCGATCCCGCGCACGGACGCGTCGTACCCGTTGGGCGACACCGCGGACCTGGCGCGGGCCCGGACGGGCTACCGGCTGCTGCACGACTACGGCCGGGCGCTGCCGGTCGTGGTCGCGGTCCTGCTGCTGCTCGGCCTGGCGCTGGCTCGCCGGCGTGCCCCCGCGCTCGCGCTGACTGCCCTGGTCGCGCTGCTCGGTCTGGGCGGGCTGTGGCTGCTCGTCGGCCTGGGCCGGGCCCGCTACCTCGACGGCCTCCCGGCCGCGGTCCCGGAGCCGGCGGCCCGCGCCTACTACGACGCCGTCACGGCCGACCTGGTGCACTCGATCGCGCTGGTCGCGGTCGTGGCTGCGGTGGCCTGCGCGGTCGGGGTCGTCGTCGGCAACCTGGCCGGCGGCCGCCGCCGCTGAACCCCGGTTCGTCTGCGACCCCTTCGCTCAGAAGAGACGAATCAGCGCAGACGAATCGGGGTTCAGATGTGGCGGCGGGACTGCACGATGCGGAACCGGCTCGCCACGTAGGCAGTGTCGGTGTACGACGCGTTCGCCGCGGGGTTCGCCCCCGTGCCGTGGAAGTCGCTGAACGCCGCCGACTGGTTCACGAACACCCCGCCGGTGAGGTTCTCCGACAGCGCCACGCCGGCGTCGAGGGCCGCGTCGCGCATCGCGGCGACCACCTCGGGCGAGGTGGAGTAGACCGAGGCGGTCATCGCGCCGTGCTCGCGGACGGTGCGGCGGAACTCCTCAATCGACGCGGGCGTGCCGGCGGTCTCGATCAGGTAGGCGACCGGGCCGAAGCACTCCTGCTCATAGACCTCGGCGTCCCCCGCGGACAGCCCGATCAGCGTCGGCGTGCGGACGATCGCACCGTCGTACGCCGGGTGCTTGACGGTCCGCGACTCGACGAGCACGCGTCCCTTCGCGCCGGACTCCTCGAGCCGGGCGAGCACGCCGTCGTTGACCACCCCGCCGAGCAGCTCCACCGCGCGGGCGTCGTCGCCGAGCATCTTGTCGAGCGCCGCACCGATCCCGGCCGCGACCTCATCGACCGACTTGTGCCCCTCGTCGGTGTCGATACCGCCGGCGGGCAGGTAGACGTTCTGCGGGGCGGTGCACATCTGGCCGGTGTAGAGCGAGAACGAGAAGGCCAGGTTCATGCACAGGCCCTTGAAGGAGTCGGTCGAGTCGACCACCACCGTGTTGACGCCGGCCTTCTCGGTGAAGACCGTGGCCTGGCGGGCGTTCTGCTCCAGCCAGTCTCCGAACGCGTTGCCCCCGGTGAAGTCGATCAGCTTCACCTCAGGCCGGACGGCCAGCACCGCGGCGAGCCCGTCGGCTGGGTCCTCGACGGCCAGGGTCACCAGCGACGGGTCGAAGCCGGCCTCGGCGAGCACCTGCTGGCAGACCTGAACGGTCATCGCCAGCGGCAGCACCGCGCCGGGGTGCGGCTTCACCACGACGGGGTTGCCGCAGGCCAGCGAGGCGAACAGACCGGGCCAGGAGTTCCACGTCGGGAAGGTGTTGCAGCCGATCACCAGCGCGATGCCGCGGGGCACGGCCGTGAACGTCTTCTCCATCCGCAGCGGCTCGCCCTTTCCGGGCTTCTCCCAGATGGCGGTGGCCGGCGTGCGGGTCATCTCCTCGTAGGCGTAGGCGAGCGCCTCGAGCGCGCGGTCGAGCGCGTGCGCGCCGCCGGCCTGGAACGCCATCACGAACGCCTGGCCGGAGGTGTGCTGGACGGCGTTGGCCAGCTCGAAGATCCGCCCGTGCAGCCGGTGCAGCACCTCGAGGCACACCCCGAGCCGCGCGTCGGGGCCGGCGTCGCGGAACGCCTTCATCCCCGCGGCCGAGGCGGCGAGCAGCGCGTCGACGCCCTGCGGCGCGACCCGCGGGTAGGACACGTCCAGCGCGAAGCCGTACGGCGACTTCTCGGTCGCGACCGTGCCGGTGGCGCCGGGCGTGTCGACCGGGAACGTCGTGCCGGCGTACGCCTCGAACGCCGCCTTGCCCTCCGCCGCCGCGTTCTCGCCGTACACGCGCGGGGACGGCGACTCGTTGTAGGCGGAGTAGTAGCCGCGCGTGTGCGTGGCCTCGATCGCCTCGCGCAGGGTCTTCTCGTGGGCGGCGAACATCTCGGCGGCGTTGCTCATCGGTTCCTCGCTGGCGCTGTGGTCGGCTGGTCGACTGGCCGGGCTTGTGACAGCCCTCGGACAGATGTGTCGCCAGTCTGTCACACGCCGTAGGGTGGCGCCGTGCCGCTGCTCCGACCCCTCGCCGACCACGACGTTCCGGACGTGCTGGCTCTCAACGAGCGCAACGTCGAGGCCCTCGCACCGATGGACGAGGACCGGCTGCGGCTGCTCGAGAAGTGGTCGGACCGCTTCGACGTGCTCGAGCACGACGGGGAGTTCGCGGGGTTCGTGATCACGTTCGCGCCGGGCTCGGCGTACGACTCGGAGAACTACCGCTGGTTCGCCGAGCGGCACACCCGCGGCTTCTACTACCTCGACCGGATCGTGCTGCACGAGAGCGTGCGGCGGCAGGGACTCGGCACCTTCGTGTACGACGAGCTGGAGCGCGTCGCCGCCCGGCACGGCCGGCTGGCCCTCGAGGTCAACCTGGTGCCGCGCAACGACGCCTCGCTCGCCTTTCACGCCGCGCGCGGCTACGTCGAGGTCGGCACGCTCGGCGACCAGGCACACCTCGTCGCGCTGATGGAGAAGGAGTTCCGGTGAGCGCGCTGACCCCGCAGGAGCGTGCACGCAAGGCCGCCGACGCGATGTGGGCCGGCGACCGGGCCAGCCAGGCGCTCGGCATGAGGATCGTCGAGGTCTCCCCCGGCCGCGCCGTGCTGGAGATGACCGTGCGCGAGGACATGGTCAACGGCCACGCGATCGGGCACGGCGGCCTGACGTTCTCGCTCGCCGACTCCGCGTTCGCGTTCGCGTGCAACTCCTACAACCGCAGCACGGTGGCGCAGCAGTGCGAGATCCGGTTCACCGCGCCGACCCGGCTCGGCGACGTGCTCACCGCAGAGGCGGTCGAGCGGTCCCGCGAAGGACGCGACGGCGTCTACGACGTGACCGTGCGCAACGGCGACGCGGTCGTCGCGGAGTTCGTGGGGCGCAGCAAGGAGATCCGCGGCACGTTGTTCGACGAGGAGGACGCATGAGCTTCGCGATGCCCGACGTCACGCCGGAGCGGCTGCGCGAGGCGCAGCTGGCCAACCTGCGGGCGACGCTCGAGAACGTCTACGCCAACGTCCCGCACTACCGGCGGGCATTCGACGACGCCGGGGTCCGGGCCGACGACCTGCAGGACCTCGCGGACCTGGCGAGGTTCCCCTTCACGACCAAGGAGGACCTGCGCCGCAACTACCCCTTCGGCATGTTCGCGGTGCCGCGCGAGCAGCTCGCCCGGGTGCACGCCTCCTCCGGTACGACGGGCAAGCCCACCGTGGTCGGCTACACGATGGCCGACATCGACACCTGGGCCGAGGTCATGGCGCGGTCGATCTACGCCGCGGGCGGCCGGCCCGGCGACCTGGTGCACGTGGCCTACGGCTACGGGCTGTTCACCGGCGGCCTGGGTGCGCACTACGGGGCGGAGCGGCTCGGCTGCACGGTCGTGCCGGTGAGCGGGGGCATGACCGAGCGGCAGGTGCAGCTGATCGTGGACTTTGGCCCGCGCGTGATCATGGTGACCCCGTCGTACTTCCTCGCGATCCTCGACGAGATGGACCGCCAGTCGATCGACCCGCGCACCACCAGCCTGGAGGTCGGCATCTTCGGCGCGGAGCCGTGGACCGACGAGATGCGGCGGGAAGTCCAAAACAGGGCGGGCATCAAGGCGGTCGACATCTACGGCCTGTCCGAGGTGATGGGCCCCGGCGTGTCGCAGGAGGCGGCCGACACCCAGGACGGCTTGCACATATGGGAGGATCACTTCTACCCCGAGGTCATCGACCCGGTCACCCACGAGGTGCTCCCCGACGGCGAGGAGGGCGAGCTCGTGTTCACCAGCCTCACCAAGCAGGCGATGCCGGTGATCCGCTACCGCACCCGAGACCTGACCCGGCTGCTCCCGGGCACGGCCTACCCCGCGTTCCGGCGGATGCAGAAGGTCACCGGGCGCACCGACGACATGATGATCGTGCGCGGCGTCAACGTTTTCCCCACCCAGATCGAGGAGCTGATCCTCGAGGTCGAGGGGCTCACCCCGCACTACCTGTGCGTGCTGACCCGTCCCGGCGCGCTCGACGAGCTCACCGTGCAGGTGGAGGCGCACGAGTCGGTCGCCGAGCCGGACCGAGCCGCCCTCGCGGCCCGGCTCAGCGGCCTCGTCAAGCACCGGATCGGTGTCACGGTGAAGACCGAGGTGCTGGCGCCGTACGCCCTGGAACGCTCGCTGGGCAAGGCGAAACGGATCAGCGACCTCCGCCGGCGCTGACCGCGGTCCGGGGGAAGCCGGACAGCGAGGTAGTGAGCCTTTACACTCGACGGGCACCCACCCGAAAGGCTCATCGTGCTGCGCAAGACCACCGTCGCATCCGTCGTCGTCGCACTGTCGGCGGCTGTCCTGGGCACCGCTGTCGCGGCCGAGGACAGCTACTACCCGGCGCAAGGCGACCCTGGCGTCGACGTGGCGCGCTACAACCTGGACCTGAAGTGGAAGCCGAAGTACAGCAAGCTGGTCGGCACCGCG
>JBQCEF010000234.1:0-6593 GCA_051960495.1 Nocardioides sp.
AGGCGCCGTTGGGGTCGGCCGGGACCGAGTTGCGGTTGGTGACCACGCCGGCGTCGAGCAGCGCGGACTCGGCTTGCCGGCCGGTGAGGCCGAACGACGACACGTCGAGCAGCACGATGTGGTTGTCCGTGCCGCCGGTGACCAGGTTGGCGCCGCGGGACAAGAAGCCCTCGGCCAGCGACTTGGCGTTGTCGGCGATGCGCTGGGCGTAGTCCGCGAACGCTGGCTGGCGGGCCTCGGCGAGCGCGACGGCCTTGGCCGCCATCACGTGCGACAGCGGGCCGCCGAGCACCATGGGGCAGCCGCGGTCGACGGAGTCGGCGTACTCCTCCTGCGCGAGCACCAGACCGCCGCGAGGCCCGCGCAGCGACTTGTGGGTCGTCGTCGTGGTGATGTGCGCGAACGGCACCGGGTTCTCGTCGCCGGTGAAGACCTTGCCGGCCACAAGCCCCGCGAAGTGGGCCATGTCGACCATCAGCGTGGCCCCCACCTCGTCGGCGATCTCGCGCATCTTGGCGAAGTTCACCCGGCGCGGGTAGGCGGAGTAGCCGGCGATCAGCACCAGCGGCTTGAACTCGCGCGCCGCCTCGGCGACCCGGTCGTAGTCGAGCAGGCCCGTCTCCGGGTCGGTGCCGTAGGAGCGCTGGTGGAACATCTTGCCGCTGATGTTGGGCCGGAAGCCGTGGGTCAGGTGGCCGCCCGCGTCGAGCGACATCCCGAGCATCCGCTGGTTGCCGAACTCGTGGCGCAGCGTCTCCCAGTCGGCCTCGGAGAGCTCGTTGACGTTCTTCGCGCCGAACTTCTCGAGCGCCGGCGACTCGACCCGGTGGGCCAGGATCGACCAGAACGCGACGAGGTTGGCGTCGATGCCCGAGTGCGGCTGCGCATAGGCGTACGGCGCGCCGAACAGCTCGCGCGCGTGCTCGGCCGCGAGCGACTCCACGGTGTCGACGTTCTGGCACCCGGCGTAGAACCGGTGTCCGACCGTGCCCTCGGCGTACTTGTCGGAGAACCAGGTCCCCATCGTCAGCAGCACGGCCGGCGAGGCGTAGTTCTCCGAGGCGATCAGCTTGAGCGAGCCGCGCTGGTCGGCGAGCTCGGCCCGCGTGGCCTCGGCCACACGCGGCTCGACCGAGGCGATGACCTCGAGGGCGGCGTTGTAGGCGGCGCTCACGGTGGCCGACTGCGCGGCCGCCTGGTCGTTCCCGCCGGCAACCGGGCTGGTGGAGGTGTTCGACTCGGTCATGGCGCCCAGCCTAGTGACGCCGGCGGTCTGGACCGGAACCCCGCCTCGGTGTACCAAATCCCGGACATCCGTCTCACAACACGAGATTCGGGTTTGTGAGAACGGCGTCCGAGCCGTGAGACTCCTCCCCATGACCGCTGCAACGACGACGTACCTCGTGGCCCGCCGCCACGTGGACCTCGGTCGTACGCGCAGCATGATGGGTATGCCGCACTCCGCCTGACCGCCCCGCTGACCAGCAGGGCGCGCGAGCGCCGGCATGCACCTCGACAACGGTGTCGGGTGGATCCTCTGCGATTCGTGCGTCTTCCCCTCTTCAGACTCCGAGGAAACGCGACCCCCATGACCACCGTGAAGCAGTCCCCCACCCCGTCCGGCCCCGGACGCACCCCGCGACCCCGTCCCAAGCGGGGCGAGGGCCAGTGGGCGCTGGGCTACCGCGAGCCGCTGAACCCCAACGAGCAGTCCAAGAAGGACGACAACCCGCTCAACGTCCGCGCGCGCATCGAGAACATCTACTCGCGTCGCGGGTTCGCCTCCATCGACGGCGGCGACCTGCGCGGCCGGTTCCGCTGGTGGGGGCTCTACACCCAGCGCAAGCCCGGCCTCGACGGCGGCAAGACCGGCGCACTGGCCCCCGAGGAGCTCGACGACGAGTTCTTCATGCTCCGGGTCCGCAGCGACGGCGCGCTCCTGGGTGCCGAGCAGCTGCGCGTCCTCGGGGGCATCTCCACCGACTTCGGCCGCAACACCGCCGACCTCACGGACCGGCAGAACATCCAGTACCACTGGATCCGCATCGAGGACGTCCCGACGATCTGGGAGCGGCTCGAGTCCGTCGGGCTGCAGACCCAGGAGGCCTGCGGCGACTCCCCGCGCGGGTTCCTCGGCTCACCGGTCGCCGGCGTGGCGGCCGACGAGATCATCGACGGCACCTCGGCGCTCGAGGAGATCAAGCGCCGCTACATCGGCGACCCGGAGTTCTCGAACCTCCCGCGCAAGTTCAAGACCGCGCTGACCGGGCACCCGAGCCAGGACGTGGCGCCCGAGGTCAACGACGTCTCCTTCGTCGGCACCGTGCACCCCGAGCTCGGCGCGGGCTTCGACCTGTGGGTCGGCGGCGGGCTGTCCACCAACCCGATGCTCGCGCAGAAGCTCGGCGTGTGGATCCCGCTCGACGAGGTGCCCGACGCCTGGGAGGCCGTGATCTCGGTCTTCCGCGACTACGGCTACCGGCGGCTGCGCTCGCGGGCCCGGTTGAAGTTCCTCGTCGCCGACTGGGGTGTCGACAAGTTCCGGGAGATCCTCGAGACGAAGTACCTCGGGCGCGCGCTCGTCGACTGCCCCTCTCCCGCGGTCCCGGCCACCTCCGGCGACCACATCGGCGTGCACGAGCAGAAGGACGGCAAGCTGTACGTCGGCGTCACCCCGACCGTCGGCCGGATCGACGGGACGACGCTCACGGCGCTCGGCGACCTCGTCGAGAGGTACGACGCAGCCGGCGTCCGGCTCACGGCGTACCAGAAGCTGGTCGTCCTCGGGGTCGAGCCGGACCGCCTCGAGCCGCTGCTCGCCGACCTCGAGGCGATCGGGCTGTCGGCGCGGCCGTCCCACTGGCGGCGCTCGACCATGGCGTGCACCGGCATCGAGTTCTGCAAGCTCGCGATCGTCGACACCAAGCAGCGCGCCATCGACCTCGTGACGACGCTCGAGCAGCGCTTCCCCGACCTGGACACCCCGATCACCGTCAACGTCAACGGCTGCCCGAACGCCTGCGCCCGCACCCAGGTCGCGGACATCGGCCTCAAGGGCCAGCTCGTGCTCGACGACGACGGCAACCAGGTCGAGGGCTTCCAGGTCCACCTCGGCGGCGGCCTCGGTCTCGACCCGAAGTTCGGCAAGAAGCTGCGCGCCCACAAGGTCACGAGCGCCGGCCTCGACGACTACGTCACCGACGTCGTCACCGCCTACCTGGCTGACCGCGAGGACGGTGAGACCTTCGCCGCCTGGGTCGGTCGCGCCGACGAGGACGCGCTGCGGGGCGAGCGCGCGCTGGAGGCGATCTGACATGAGCGCCCGCGCCGTGCCGTTCCACTGCCCCTACTGCGGTGACGAGAACCTCCGCCCCTCCGAGGAGGGCCACGGGGCCTGGGAGTGCCACGCCTGCCTTCGCGCCTTCTCGCTGAAGATGCTGGGCCTGCTGGCACGCCCCGCGTCCGCCGGGCCGAGCACCGAGGAGGCCGAGTCATGACCGCCGCGGCGACCACGGCCGCCCGGGCGTTCAAGGGCACCGTCACGGCGGGCCGCACCCAGGCCGAGCTGAAGGAGCTGGTGCGCCACGCCGGCGCCGAGCTCGAGCTGGCCCCGGCCGAGGTGATCATCGAGTGGGCCGTGGCCACGTTCGGTGAGCGCTTCTGCATCACCTCCTCGATGGGTGACGCGGTGCTGGCCCACCTCGCGTCACGAGTGGCGCCCGGCATCGACGTGGTCTTCCTCGACACCGGTTACCACTTCGCCGAGACGGTGGGGACCCGCGATGCGGTCGCCGCGACGTTGCCGGTCAACCTGATCAGCATCGAGCCGGTGCAGACCGTCGCGGAGCAGGACGCGTCGTACGGCAAGGACCTGTTCGCCCGCGACCCCGACCTGTGCGGCGCCCTGCGCAAGGTGGCGCCGCTCAACACCGCCATGCAGCACTACGACGCGTGGGCCACCGGCCTGCGCCGTGCGGAGACCCACCACCGGATCATCGCCCCGGTCATCGGCTGGGACGAGAAGAAGGGGAAGGTCAAGGTGTCGCCGCTCGCTCGCTGGACCGGCGACGACGTCGAGGCCTACATAGCCGAGCACGGCGTGCTGGTCAACCCCCTGCAGTACGACGGCTACCCGTCGATCGGCTGCGCCCCCTGCACGCGCCGCGTGGCGCCCGGAGAGGACCCGCGCTGCGGGCGCTGGGCCGGCACCGGCAAGACCGAGTGCGGGATCCACAAATGACCTACCGGCTCACGCACCGCAGCACCATCCACACCCCGGACGACAACGGCGTCGGCCTCAGCTCCTCCGCACGGAAGGACGGCACACCCATGACCGCTCCCGCACTGGTGGCACTGGCCCACGGAAGCCGCGACCCCCGATCGGCCGCGACGATCAAGGCCCTCGTCGGCGAGGTCCGCGCGATGCGCCCCGACCTGCGCATCGAGCCGGCCTTCCTCGACCTGTCCAAGCCGTCCTTCCAGACGACCGTCGACAAGCTCGTCCGTGCCGGGTACGACGAGATCGTCGTCGTCCCGTTGCTGCTGACCGAGGCGTTCCACGCCAAGGTCGACGTGCCGGAGGCGATCGCGGCCGCGACCGCGCGGCACGAGAACCTCAAGATCCGGGGCACCCGCGTGCTGGGGCTCGAGCCGGTGTTCCTCGAGGTGCTCGACCGACAGCTGCGTGCGGCGCTCAAGGAGGCCCGGGTCCGCGAGCTCGACGCGCTCGTGCTCGCGGCGGCCGGCTCGTCCGACGCCCTGGCCAACCAGGCCGTGGCCCGGCTGGCGAGGCTGTGGGGCTCGAAGCACAAGCTGCCCACGGTCGCCGCCTTCGCCTCGGCCGCTCCCCCGGCGACGGGTGAGGCGGTGCGCCAGTTCCGGGCCGAGGGCCGGCGCCACATCGCGGTCGGCTCGCTATTCCTGGCGCCGGGGCGACTCCCCGACCGGGCGGCCGAGCTCGCCCTCGAGGCCGGTGCGGTCGCCGTCTCGGAGCCGCTCGGGGCCGACCCCGAGGTGGCCCGGACCATCCTCGCCCGCTACGCCGTCGGCGCCGTGGAGCTCGTCCCGGTCTGACCTGCACCCCCGGTTCGTCCGCGGTTCCGAGCCGGCTCCCAGCGGCTCGACCTCGAACGAATCGGGGAGGGCCGGGTCTCAGCCGCCGTTCTCGAACCGGTGGCGGACCAGGTGCGCGGCCTGCTCGCCGATGAAGTTGGCGTCCTGCATGGCGTCGCGGAAGTGGATGCCGAGCCAGATCCGGGCGTTGAACGCGTCCTCCTCCAGGACGTCGGCACTGAGGTAGGTGCGATCCGGCACGCCGGCGACCAGCGAGGGCACCACCGCGTGGATCTGGTCGGAGTGACCCAGCAGCCGGAACGCCTCGGTGTAGGCACCCATCAGTGTGGCGTGCCCGCTGGGGTAGTCCGGGTAGGGCGGGTTGCCCACCAGCGGCGCCCACGGTGTCGTCGGTGTGGCGGTGTCGGGGTTGCCGTCCACGTCCGCGGCCGAGATCGCCTGCGACGGCCGCCAGAACCCCACGTCGAGCTTCTGCCGCCAGGTCGTGATGATCGCGTCCGCGGCGGCGACGTTGGCCAGGCCGAACAGGCGAGCCGCCGACCGGACGTCCGCGCCGGCGGCCATGCTGCGCATCGCAGCCTGCATCTGGGCAACGACATTGGCGTTGAAGAACAGGGCCGTCGCGGTCTGGGGCGTCGTACGGACGGAGCTGTCGTCCTCGCCGTAGGCCATCACCTCGGCGAGGTCCTGCGCGTACCGCTTGCTCGTGACAGGGTCGGGGCCGTTGGGGTGGATCCGCGTCGGGGAGTCGAGCACGAGCGGGCGCACGAACCCCAGCCAGGGCACGGCCATGCCGGTGCCCGGGGCAGGCTGCCAGACCCCGATGCCGGCCGGCCTCGAGTACCCGATCGTGGCGTCGCCCCAGCCGTCGCCGTCCCGCGTCGCGACGAGGTCCGCTGCCGCCTCCTCGCCGTTGTCGACGCCTGCGTCGCGCGCGTCACCGGCGGAGATCCCGGCCAGCGTCGTGGCGAGGTCAGCGTCCAGCTTCGTGACGGTGGCCGGCACCGCTCCGAAGTAGTGCAGCAGTACGTCGTGCGCGGCCACAGCCGCAGCCGCCGAGGCCGACACCTCCCCACGCCTCGACTCGCGCAGGCTCTCGTCGACGGCGTCGTGCACCGCGAGGGAGACCGCTCCGAGGATCACCTGCCCGCTCGGGATCGGGGTCGCGTTGTCGCTGAACAGCGTCCGCTGCGCGATCGCGTTCCACGCGACGACCACCTCGCCGTTCTCGTCGACCGCCGGGTCTCCCTGCGCCGGCTGGGTGAGCCCCGCCGCTGCGACCGTGGCCGCAGCGCAGAGAAGGAGAGCAGCTCCACGTCGTAGATGTCCCATGACCGATTCCCTCTGAGGTTGGCTGGGACCAGTCTGGGCGGCGGAAGGGAGCCGCGACATTCGCCGAAACGCGAACCCTCAGGAGGTTTCGGAGAGCCGCACCAGCGCCGCCGCAGACGTGCGGTTCGTGACGCCCAGCTTCCGGTAGGCGTGCTCCAGGTGCTTGCGCACCGTCGCCTCGGTGACGG
>JBQCEF010000235.1:0-5964 GCA_051960495.1 Nocardioides sp.
ACGGGTACGGCGTCAACTGGCTGGTCAACATCGCCGGCGGCTCACCGGAAGGCTAATCAGTGTCCGAGGAGGCCGAGCGTGCCTCAGCCGGTGCGTCCCTCTTCACTCGGGCTTTCGTCATGCTCACGCTGTCCGACCTGGCGTACTTCATCGGTGCGGGTGTCCTGGTCCTGACGACCCCGCTGTTCGCCGCGGGCCCGCTGGGGGCCGGCTCGATCGGCGTCGGTCTCGCCGTCGGCTCCTTCAGCCTCACCACGCTGGTGCTCCGTCCGTGGGTCGGCCACTGGACGGACCGTCATGGCCGTCGCGCGATGCTCGTCGGTGGCGCAGCCGGGTTCGCGCTCGTGGTCCTCGCCCATCTGCTCGTGACCGGTGTTGCCGGCCTCGTCGTGGTGCGACTGGCGCTCGGCGCGGCCGAGGCGTGCTACTTCGTCGCCGGCTTCGCGGCCCTGGCCGACCTCGCCCCGCCCGCGCGAGCCGGGGAGGCGCTCAGCTTGAACTCGCTCGCCCTGTACGTCGGACTCGCCGCGGGGCCCGTCCTCGGTCAGGGGCTGCTGCACCTGGGCGGCTACACGGCAGTGTGGTGGGGCGTCTCGGCGATCATGGCCATCGCCACCCTGTTGGCCATGGCGGTGACCGAAACCGCCGGGGCAGAGCCCGGACGTGACAGTCACTCGCCCCTGTTGCACCCGTCCGCCCTGTGGCCTGGCGCCGCCCTCGGCTGCGGCGTCGTCGCGATGTCGGCCTTCATGGCCTTCTCCGTGCTGCGCTCGCGCGACATCGACGGGACTCCGATGTCGCTCGCGCTCGTGGTGTTCGGCGGGACCGTCGTGGCCTGCCGGGCCGGCTTCGCCCGGCTGCCGGACCGGGTGGACCCGATCCGCATGATCGCCCTGGCGCTCACCGCGTCGACCGCCGGAATGCTCCTGATCGGGACCGTCCCCTCGGCACCCGGGTTGCTTGCCGGAGCTGTCGCGTGCGGCGTCGGGTCGGCCTTCATCACCCCCGCGGTGTTCGCGCTGGTGTTCCGGAGGGTGCCTGCAGGCGAGCGTGGCAGCGCGGCGGCGACGGTGAGCCTGTTCCTGGACCTGGGTCTGAGCCTGGGCCCGATGCTCCTCGGCTTGGTGGCCGCGGCGACCGGGTTGGGCTGGGGGTTCGGGCTGATCGCCCTGGTCCCGGCCGTGGGAGCAGCCCTCATCGTGGCGCGGTCGGGCGTGCCGACCACTCGCGTGGCGGCGACCTGATCCAGGAGGCCTCGACGCCAGGGATCAGGCGGCGGAGGCGACCACGTCGCCGGGCCGGCCCTCGCCGGCGTCGGCAGCAGGCGCCGGCAGGCTCCGGGTGTCGACCACGACGTCGTCGAGCTGCATGGCGAGCGCGGCCTCCTCGAGCGCGACCGCGTCGCTGACCTCGGACAGGATCGCCGACAGCGGGACGTCGAGAGCCGAGCAGATCGAGGCCAGGAGCTCGGAGGACGCCTCCTTGTGCCCGCGCTCGATCTCGGAGATGTAGCCCAGGCTGACCCGGGCGTCGGCCGACACCTCGCGCAGGGTGCGACCCTGGCGCATCCGCTGAGAGCGGAGCACCTCGCCGAGCAGGCGGCGGAAGAGAACCATCGGGTGAGCTCCTCCTGTGATCCGGGTGTCTGGTTGGTCCAACGCTACCGGGCCGGGAAAACATCCCGCCCACGATCCCCCGGACTGCCGAGCACGGTCTCACCGCTCGGGCCGGAGGCGTCCCACCCTAGTCCGACGGGCCGACCGTCTCGGCGACGACCGTCTCCAGCAGCGCGGCCACGGCCCGGCGGGTCGCCTCCGCGCGGATGTCGGCCCGGCCGCCCTCCAGGTGCAGCTCCTCGGTCCGCACCCCGGCCGGCCCCGCCACCCCGACGTACACCAGCCCGACCGGCTTGCCCTCCTGGGTGTCGGGCCCCGCGACGCCCGTGGTGCTGACCCCGAAGTCCGCGCCGAGGAGCTGCCGGACGCCGCTGGCCATCTCGGCGGCGCACTCCGCGGACACCACACCGTGCCGTTCGACGGTCGCCTCCGACACCTCGAGCAGCTGCTGCTTGACCCGCGTCGCGTAGGACACCACGCCGCCCACGAAGGTGGCGCTCGCTCCGGGCGCTGCGGAAACCAGGTCGGCGACCGATCCCCCGGTCAGCGACTCCGCGGTGGCGGCCGTGCGACCGCGCAGCATCAGCTCGGCGTGCAACTGGGCACCCAGGTCCATGGCGAGGATGGTAGCCACCGCCCGTTAGCGTGACCTCCATGGCGCTTCCGATCGAAGACTATGCAGTGCTCGGCGACAGCGGGACGGCCGCGCTCGTCGGTCGCGACGGTTCCGTCGACTGGCTGTGCCTGCCCCGGTTCGACTCCCCCGCCTGCTTCGCCGCCCTGCTCGGCGGCCCGGAGAACGGCCACTGGCTCCTCGGGCCGACCGGCGAGGCCACCTCCGAACGCCGGTACGTCGGGCACAGCAGCATGTTGGAGACGACCTACACCACCGACACCGGCCGGGTCCGGGTCGTCGACGTGATGCCGGTCAACGACGGCCGCGCCGACCTGGTCCGCACCGTCACCGGCCTCGAGGGCAGCGTGCGCATGCGGCACGAGTGGGTCGTCCGGTTCGGCTACGGGCGGATCCGGCCGTGGGTGCACCGCTCCGACGCCCACGGCACCGAGGTGATCACGGCGGTCGCGGGACCGGACCGGATCATGCTGCGCGGCACCCGCCTCCCGGTCGCCGTCGACGGCATGCACGCCGACGAGTTCGCGGTCGAGGCCGGCGAGGAGCTGGTGTTCTCCTCCACCTACGTCCGCTCCCACCTGCCGCTCCCCAAGCCGCTGGAGATCGGTCACCGGATGGTCGAGACGCTGCGAGACTCCGAGGCCTGGGCGGAGGGGTGCTCCTACGACGGCCCGCACCGGGAGGCGGTCCTCCGCTCGCTGCTCACGCTGCGGATCCTCACCCACTCCGAGACCGGCGGGATCGTGGCCGCGCCGACCACCTCGCTCCCCGAGGACTTCGGCGGCGAGCGCAACTGGGACTACCGGTTCTGCTGGCTGCGCGACGCCTCCCTGACCCTGCGTGCGTTCCTGGCGTCCGGTTACACCGCGGAGGCCAGGCTGTGGCGCGACTGGCTGCTGCGTGCGGTCGCCGGCGACCCCGCCGACCTGCAGATCATGTACGCCGTCGACGGCGGCCGCGAGCTGCCCGAGCGGGAGCTTGACCATCTCGCCGGGTACGCCGGCTCCCGTCCGGTCCGGGTCGGGAACGGCGCGGTGTGCCAGCGGCAGTCCGACGTGCTCGGAGCAGTGATGGACGCGCTGGCGATGGCCCGCGACGAGGGTCTGGCGGAGGACGACGACTCGTGGGCGCTGCAGCGCACCCTGGTCGACGACCTCGCCGAGCACTGGCGGGCCCGCGACCACGGGCTCTGGGAGATCCGCGGTCCGCAGCGCCACTTCACCCACTCACGAGTGATGGTCTGGGTGGCCTTCGACCGCGCCATCAAGGCCGTCGAGGAGCACGGCCTGACCGGCGCGGTCGACCGCTGGAAGCAGGTCCGTGACGAGGTCCGGGCCGAGATTCTCGAGAAGGGCTTCGACCAGGCGCGCAACACGTTCACCCAGCACTACGAGACCGACGCCGTGGACGCCTCACTGCTGACGATCCCGGCCGTCGGCTTCCTCCCCGGGGACGACCCGCGGGTGCTCGGCACGATCGCGGCCGTCGAGAAGGACCTGCTGCACGAGGGGCTGCTGCTGCGCTACCGGACCGAGACCGGCGTCGACGGCCTGCACGGCGACGAGCACCCGTTCCTCGCGTGCTCGTTCTGGCTGGTCTCGGCGTACTCCCTCGCCGGGCGCACCGACGAGGCCCAGGCGCTGATGGAGCGGCTGCTCGAGATCCCCAACGACCTCGGTCTCATGCCCGAGGAGTACGACCCCGTCGCGCGGCGGTTCGTGGGCAACTTCCCGCAGGCGTTCTCACACCTTGCGCTCGTCGGTGCGGCGGTGGCGCTGCACGAGGCAACCCGGCCGCCGGCCTGACCCGCGCCCGACTCCGGCCCTGGCCGGATCGGCTCAGCGCCCGGATTCGGTTGCTGCGCGGCCGTCGCGTCGTACGGCGAGCGCCTTGACCACGTAGTCGGCGCCCGTCACCACCGTGACCACCACCGCGGCGGCCATCAGCGCGCAGGCCAGCCACCACAGTGCGGTACCGATGGTGTCCCAACCACCCTCGAGCAGCAGCAGCGGCAGGATCAGCAGGCCGAGCGCGAACGTCTGCAGCAGCGTCTTGAGCTTGCCGCCGCGCCCCGCCGCCATCACGCCGTGCCGGATCACCCAGAACCGGAGCGCGGTGATCCCCCACTCGCGAACCAGGACGACGGCGGTCACCCACCACCACAGCTCGCCGATCAGGGAGAGGCCGACGAAGGCCATCCCGGTGAGCGCCTTGTCGGCGATCGGGTCGGCGATCTTGCCGAAGTTCGTCACCAGGTTGCGGCTGCGCGCGATGTCGCCGTCGATCTTGTCGGTGATCATGGCGAGGGCGAAGATCACGTAGGCGACCGTGCGCCACAGCACCGACTCGCCGCCGTCGTACAGCAGCGCCCACGCGAAGAACGGGACCATCACGATCCGCAGCGTGGTGAGCGCGTTGGGCAGGTTCCAGTTGCTGGGCACGTCCTCGGGGCGATCGGTCACGAGGCGGTCCCCTCGGGCCGCGCGACGAGGTCGACCCCGTCGGAGTCGACCACCACGGCGGTGACGAGGTCGCCGACCTGGAGCGCGGCCGGCCCGCCGAGTCCGGTCAGCGTGGTGGTGCCGTCGACCTCGGGCCCCTGGTGGGCTGCCCGGCCCTCGGCCGAGTCCCCGTCGACGGACTCCACGAGCACCTCGACGCGCTCGCCGATCCGCTCCTCGGCACGCTGGCTGGTGAGCTCCTCGACCAGCCGGGTGACGTGCTCGGTGCGGTCGCGGATCTCGTCCTCGTCGAGCTTGCCGTCGTACGACGCCGCCTCGGTGCCGTCCTCGTCGGAGTAGCCGAACACCCCCACGACGTCCATCCGGGCCGCCTCGATGAAGTCGCACAGGGTCTGCAGGTCGTCCTCGGTCTCGCCGGGGAAGCCGACGATCACGTTGGACCGGACCCCGGCGAGCGGGGCTTGCGCGCGGATCTGCTCGAGCAGCCCCAGGAAGCTCTCCGGGTCGCCGAAGCGGCGCATCCGGCGGAGCACGGCGTTGGACGCGTGCTGGAAGGACAGGTCGAAGTACGGCGCCACGCCGTCCGTGGCCGCGATGGCGCTCACCAGTCCGGGTCGGGTCTCGGCGGGCTGCAGGTAGGACACCCGGACCCGCTCGACGCCGTCCACCGCGGCCAACTCGGGCAGCAGCGTCTCGAGCAGGCGCAGGTCGCCGAGGTCCTTGCCGTAGGAGGTGGAGTTCTCGCTGACCAGGAACAGCTCCTTGACGCCCTGCTCGCCGAGCCACCGGGCCTCGCCGAGCACGTCGCTGGGGCGCCTCGAGACGAACGAGCCCCGGAACGACGGGATCGCGCAGAACGAGCAGCGCCGGTCGCAGCCGGAGGCCAGCTTCAGCGGCGCCATCGGGCCGCCGTCGAGGCGGCGTCGTACGGCTCGGGGACCGGACTCGGGGGCGGCCCCGACCGGCAGGTCCGGCGCGGCGATGGTGTGACCGGGGACGGCGAGGTCGATGCCCGCGGACTGCCGCTCCGCCGGGGAGATCGGCAGCAGCTTGCGCCGGTCCTGGGGCGTGTGGGGATGGTGCTGCTCGCCGGCCAGGATCCCGCGCAGCTTGGCCGCGATGTCCGGGTAGTCATCAAAGCCGAGCACCGCGTCGGCCTCGGGCAGCGACGCGGCGAGGTCCTTGCCGTAGCGCTCGGCGAGGCAACCCACGGCGACCACGGCTCGGGTGGGCCCGCCGTCCTTGAGGTCCG
>JBQCEF010000236.1:0-3984 GCA_051960495.1 Nocardioides sp.
GACGTCGAGGCGGCGGCCGCGTCGTACGCCGACGAGGTCCGCAGCCAGGGCTCCGGCGCCTTCGACGTGTTGCTGCTCGGCCTCGGCGAGAACGGGCACGTCGCGTCGTTGATGCCCGGGCACCCGCAGCTCGACGTGCACGACCGGATCGCGGTGGCGGTCACCGACTCCCCCAAGCCTCCGCCGGTGCGGATCAGCCTCACCTACGACGCGTTGAACCGCTCCCGTGAGGTGTGGTTCATCGTCTCCGGCGAGGGCAAGGCCGAGGCCGCGGCCCGGGCACTCGGCGGCGCGGACCTGCACGAGGTGCCGGCGACGGGCATCCACGCGCAGGAGCGCACGCTGTGGTTCCTCGACGAGGCCGCAGCGTCACGCCTGCCCCGTTGAGCGCGGGTCAGAAGATGATGTCGCCGCGCTTGCGCCGGTCGCGCAGCGTCTGCAGCGCCTCGGTGAGGATGTCCTCGGCCTCCTTGTCGGAGCGCCGCTCCTTCACGTAGGCGAGGTGCGTCTTGTAGGGCTCGATCTTCGGCGGCGGCGGCGGGTTCTCCGAGTCCTGGCTGGCCGGCAGACCGCAGCGAGGACAGTCCCAGGAGTCCGGGATCTGCGCCTCCACCGCGAACGTGATCACCGACTCGTGCTCGTGTGCGCAGAAGTACACGACCCGTTGCCGCGGAGCCGCTTCACCGCGCTCGGCCTCACCCATCGGCCCGGCCCCCACCCGGCTGCCGCGGATGGCATTCCCACCACCTGCCACGCTACGAACTCCTGTCCGAAGTAACTAGTTGCCGGCCTTCAGCAACAAGCCCAGAGCGATGATGCACGCGGCCCAGATGAGGCCGGCACCGACCGTGATGCGGTCGAGGTTCCGTTCCGCCACCGACGAGCCGCCGAGGCCGCTCGAGACGCCGCCGACGAACATGTCGGAAAGCCCGCCGCCGCGGCCCTTGTGGAGCAGGACCAGCAGGATCAGCAGCAGGCTGGTGAGGATGAGCAGAACGGTGAATGCGGTAACCACGGTGGGAAAGCCTAACTCACGACGGGAGGGATTGTTGACGCAGGACGTCAGATGACAGGCATGTCGTAGAAGCGGCAGATTCCGCCGAACTCGTCGGCCTGCAGACTGGCTCCGCCGACGAGGCAGCCGTCGACGTCGGCCTTCTCCATGATCCCGGCGACGTTCGCGGCCTTCACCGAGCCGCCGTACAGGATCCGCACCGCAGCCGCGGCCGCCTCGGAGTGCAGCTCGGCGATCCTGGCACGGATCGCGGAGCACACCTCCTGGGCGTCGTCGGGGGTGGCCACCTCGCCGGTGCCGATCGCCCACACCGGCTCGTAGGCGATGACGAGGTCGGCGACCTGCTGCTCGGTCAGCCCCGCGAGGGCCCCGTCGACCTGGGCGAGCGTGTACTCGACCTGACGGCCCTCCTTGCGCACGTCGAGCCCCTCGCCGACGCACACGATGGGGGTCATCGAGCCCTCGATGACCTTGCGCGCCTTGGCGTTGACGACCTCGTCGCTCTCCGCGTGGTGCTCGCGGCGCTCCGAGTGCCCGACGACCACGTAGGAGCAGCCGAGCTTGGCCAGCATCGCGGCCGAGATCTCGCCGGTGAAGGCGCCGTTGTCGTGCGTCGAGACGTCCTGCGCGCCGTACCTGATCTCCAGCCGGTCGCCGTCGACGAGCGTCTGCACCCCGCGCAGGTCGGTGAACGGCGGCAGCACCACGACCTCGACCCGGCCGTAGTCGTGCTTCTTGTCCGACAGCGTCCAGGCGAGCTTCTGCACCAGGACGACGGCCTCCTGGTGGTTGAGGTTCATCTTCCAGTTGCCCGCCATCAAGGGCACGCGGGTGTTCTTGGCCATCAGGCTTCCTTCTGCTTCGGATAAGGGGTGGTCTCGAGCGCTCGCTCCTCGACCAGCGGTCTCAGGAGAGTACGTCGATGCCGGGCAGGGGCTTGCCCTCGAGGTACTCGAGGCTCGCGCCGCCGCCGGTCGAGATGTGGCCGAAGGCGCTCTCGTCGAAGCCCAGCTTGCGGACCGCCGCCGCGGAGTCGCCGCCGCCGACGACCGAGAGGCCGTCCACCTCGGTCAGCGCCTGGGCCACCGCCCGGGTGCCGCCGGCGAACGCGTCGAACTCGAAGACGCCCATCGGCCCGTTCCAGAACACCGTCCGGGCGTCGGCGAGGGCCGCGGCGAACGCCTTGCGCGACTCGGGCCCGATGTCGAGGCCCATCTGGTCGGCGGGCATCGCGTCGGCCGGCACGACGGTCGGCGGGGCGTCGGCCTTGAACTCCGGCGCGACCACGATGTCGGTCGGCAGCAGGATCTGTACGCCCGACTCCTCGGCCCGGCGCAGGTAGTCGCGGCAGGTGTCGAGCTGGTCCTCCTCCAGCAGGCTGGTGCCGACCTCGTGGCCCTGGGCCTTGAGGAACGTGAACACCATCCCGCCGCCGATGAGCAACCGGTCGGCCTTGCCCAGCAGGTTGTCGATCACGCCGAGCTTGTCGGAGACCTTGGAGCCGCCGAGCACGACGGCGTAGGGCCGCTCCGGCGACTCGGTGAGGCGGCGCAGCACGTCGATCTCCGCGGCGACGAGCCCGCCCATCGCGGCCGGCAGCCGCTGAGCCACGTCGTACACCGAGGCCTGCTTGCGGTGCACGACGCCGAAGCCGTCGGAGACGAACACGTCGGCGAGCCCGGCGAGGCGGTCGGCGAACTCGCCGCGCTCCGTGTCGTCCTTGCTGGTCTCACCGGCGTTGAACCGGACGTTCTCGAGGACCGCCACCTGGCCGTCCTCGAGGGCGTCCACCGAGGCTCGAGCGCTCTCCCCGACAGTGTCGGAGGCGAACGCGACGTCCTGGCCGAGCAGCTCACCGAGGCGAGCCGCGACCGGCGCCAGCGAGTACGCCGGGTCCGGCGCCCCCTTCGGCCGGCCGAGGTGGGCGGTGACCACGACCCGGGCGCCGGCGTCGGCCAGCCTCCGGATCGTGGGCACGCTGGCGCGGATCCGCCCGTCGTCGGTGATCGTCGTGCCGTCGAGCGGCACGTTGAGGTCGGAGCGGACGAGGACGCGCTTGCCGCGCAGGTCGCCGAGGTCGTCGATCTGCTTCATCGTCGGGCCGTGCTCAGAGGGTGGCGCCGATGTGCACGATCAGGTCCGAGAGGCGGCAGGAGTAGCCCCACTCGTTGTCGTACCAGCCGACGACCTTGACCTGGTTGCCGAGCACCTTGGTGAGACCGGCGTCGAAGATGCACGAGCTCGGGTCGGTGACGATGTCGGAGGAGACGATCGGGTCCTCGGTGTACTTCAGGTAGCCCTTGAGCGGACCCTCGGCCGCCGCCTTCACCGCGGCGTTGACCTCCTCCACGGTGGTCTCGCGGCCGACCTCGACGGTGAGGTCGGTGGCGGAGCCGGTCGGAGTGGGCACGCGCAGCGCGTAGCCGTCGAGCTTGCCCTTCATCTCGGGCAGCACCAGGCCGATCGCCTTCGCGGCGCCCGTCGAGGTGGGCACGATGTTGATCGCGGCGGCGCGGGCACGGCGCAGGTCCTTGTGCGGGCCGTCCTGCAGGTTCTGGTCACCGGTGTAGGCGTGGATCGTGGTCATCAGACCCTTGACGATCCCGAACTCGTCGTTGATCGCCTTCGCCATCGGGGCCAGGCAGTTGGTGGTGCACGAGGCGTTGGAGATGACGTGGTGGTTGGCGGGGTCGTACTCCTCGTGGTTGACGCCCATCACCACGGTGACGTCCTCGTTCTTCGCCGGCGCGGAGATGATGACCTTCTTGGCACCGGCGTCGACGTGGGCGCGGGCCTTGGTCGCGTCGGTGAAGAAGCCGGTGGACTCGACGACGACGTCGGCACCGATCTCGCCCCACGTGAGGGCGGAGGGGTCGCGCTCGGCGAACGCGGCGATCTCCTGGCCGCCGACCACGATCGCGGTGTCGGTCGAGGTCACGTCGGCGTCGAGCCGGCCGAGGATCGAGTCG